>JBLHRT010000222.1:0-5075 GCA_047626255.1 Candidatus Azotimanducaceae bacterium | reverse complement strand
AGTGCCCGGCCCGGTACGCCAGCCGCTGATTTAGCGGATGATACGCCCATGGAGGTCAAGAAATCACGCCTTAAGCAATTGCAGGACCGTATTAATCAGCAGTCCATGTTGATCAGTCGGGGCATGGTTGGCAGTCAGCAACAAATATTGGTAACAGGCCCGTCTCGCAAGGATCCTGGGCAGATGCAAGGGCGTACAGAGAACAATCGGGTGGTCAACTTTCGCTCTGACAACCAAGGTTTGAGTGGGCAATTGGTGATGGTAGAAATTACCGAGGCACTGCCTAACTCCTTGCGCGCGGTTGAGATCTAGCGCCGACGCCCCCTCTGTGCTCGGCTTGCTCATCGAAACTTCCCTTTTCCTCCTGCCAAGGAGGGTATATTCTAGGAGACCAAGTCAATTACCCACGCCAATTTGAATATTCATACCGAGCCTTACCAGGTCAAGCTAGAACCCAATGACAGCCATCAGTTAGCCAATCTCTGCGGTCCTTTTGATGCGCACTTGCGCCAGATTGAGAAGCGTCTGGGCATTACGATCAACAATCGTGGAAATGATTTTCACCTGATTGGCGAGAAAGCGATTGTCCGCTCGGCGGGGGAATTGCTTAAGCAGCTGTATGTTGACGTCAATAACGGCATCCATCTGACGGCAGAAACAATTCATCTATACCTGCAGGACTCGGGTGTCGATGCCTTGTTGGCTGAGGAAGCCGATGGCAATGACTTCATTATCACCACGCGCAAGAAGACCATTAAGCCCCGTGGTCAGAGCCAGATTGCCTATGTGCAGGCCGTGCGTGCCCACGATATTAACTTCGGCGTGGGGCCAGCAGGCACCGGCAAGACTTATCTCGCTGTGGCCTGCGCAGTAGAAGCGCTGGACCAGGAGTTGGTGCGGCGCATTCTGCTCGTGCGGCCGGCGGTAGAGGCAGGTGAGAAGCTGGGTTTTCTGCCCGGTGATTTGAGCCAGAAGATCGACCCCTACTTGCGACCACTTTATGATGCGCTGTACGAGATGATCGGCTTTGAGCGTGTTGAGAAGCTCATTGAGAAGAATATTATCGAGGTGGCGCCGCTCGCGTACATGCGCGGTCGTACCTTGAACGAGTCCTTTATCATCCTTGATGAAAGCCAGAATACGACAACGGAACAAATGAAGATGTTTCTCACCCGAGTAGGTTTTGGTTCCACGGTGGTGGTGACCGGTGATATCACGCAAGTTGATTTGCCCAACCGAACAGCGTCGGGCCTGCGTCATGTGCTGGATGTTTTGTCGGATGTACAGGGCCTGTCGTTCACCCATTTCACGTCTCGTGATGTTGTCCGGCATCCGCTCGTGCAACGTATCGTTGAAGCCTACGAAAAATTCGATGCCGCAGGTGGCAAGACCTGATGGTAGCGGGTGAGCGGGTTCATCAAGGGCCGACAATACAGTGTGATGTCGATGTTTGCTGGGAGGTCGATGAGCCTGATTGGGCGCCGACACTGTCGGACTTATCTGATTGGGTCAGTCGAGTTATCAAAGCGCAGGGCGATATTTGCCTAGCGGATGAGACAGTTCCTAGCGGTGGTGTTGAGGTCTCCGTGTTGTTTGCTAACAGTTTGGCCGTGCAGCAACTCAATCGTGATTATCGTCAGCAGGACAAGCCAACCAATGTATTATCCTTTGTGTCGCGCAGTCTTGTAGAAGAGCAGCGAATGTTGCTCGGTGATCTGGTGATCTGCCCGGAGGTTATCGTCGCTGAAGCCCAGTCCCAGGGCAAGCCCATTGCCGCGCATTTGACGCATCTGGTGATCCATGGCGTATTGCACCTGCTGGGTCATGACCATGTTGAGCAAGAAGCTGCTACCCTGATGGAATCTATTGAAATTAATCTGATGGCCAGCCTAGGTCATCAAAATCCCTATGCCAGTGAGCACTGGGGTAAGCAGCAGAATGAGCAAGAGAGCAAGCACGCATGAGTGAGGAAGGATCGAGTAACGATAAGAGTTGGCTTGCGCGCCTGTCCAACGCGTTCACTGGCGAGCCATCCTCGCGGGATGAGTTGGTGGTGTTGCTGCGTTCGGCGCATCAGCGAGACCTACTGGATGCAGAAGTGCTGAGTATTATCGAAGGTGCCTTAGTGGTTTCTGATATGCAGGCACGAGAGATCATGATTCCTCGCTCCCAGGTCGCTGTTGTCGGTCTGGATATGAATCCCGAGGAATTGTTGCCAGTGGTCATTGAATCTGGTCACTCGCGCTTTCCGGTATTGGGCGAAGGGCCTGATGATGTTATCGGTATTCTACTGGCAAAGGATTTGTTACCCCTGGCTCTGGCTGATCGTCGACAAAAATTCAATTTGCGGGATATTTTGCGACCTTGCACCGCGATTCCCGAGAGTAAACGCCTAAATGTGCTGTTGCAGGAATTCAGAGCGACCCGTAATCACCTCGCCGTGGTCTATGACGAGTATGGTGGTGTTTCTGGCATCGTCACTATTGAGGATGTGCTGGAGCAAATTGTTGGTGATATTGAGGACGAATTCGACTTCAATGAAGACGACTATATCAAGCAGCACACCGACGGTAAGTTCACGATCAAGGCGCTGACGCCCATTGATGAGTTCAATGCCTACTTCTCCACAGACTTTAATGAAGACGAATTCGACACCATCGGTGGTATTGTCACCCAGTATTTCGGCCACCTGCCGATGCGAGACGAGCGCGTGTCGATCGATGGCTATCGATTCAAAGTCCTTAATGCCGACAATCGTCGCATCAAACTGCTGCAGCTCAAACCCCCCGAAGAATGACACGGCCGGCGCTTATTCGCCGCGGCTTAGCTGCGCTGTTGGCTGGCGCGGTATTTCCCTTGGCGTTAGCGCCCATAGACTGGTGGCCCTGCGCCATTATCTCTATGGCACTATTGTCGTGGTTGTTACGGGATGCGCCTCTGCGCGTCGGGCTATGCCTGTTTTATCTGTATGGTGTCGGCTTCTACGGCGTCGGCGTGTCTTGGGTGTTCGTCAGTATTCACGAACATGGCGGTGCATCGACCCTGCTGGCCGCCTTGCTGGTGACGTTGTTTGTGCTGGCGCTGGCGTTATTTTTCCTGCTTCAAGGGTATGTCTACTTGCGCTGGTGTCGTTCCTTGCCGTTCGGACTGAGCCTCGGCTTTGCGACAGCGTGGGTGGCCCGTGAATGGCTGCTCACCTGGTTTTTGACAGGTTTTCCTTGGTTGTTTGCCGGTTACGGATTCCTCGAAAGCCCCATGGCCGGTTACGGGCCAGTGCTTGGCGTGCTGGGCATCACCTTTTTAGTCGCATGGCAGGCAACTCTGCTGGCGGGCCTCGTATCAGAGCGTGTGGGGTCATCGCGGCTTTCAGTTGGTCGCGATAAAGGCATCGCCATGGCTGGCGTCTTTGCAATGTGGCTGGGGGGCTGGGCCTTGCAACAACAATCGTTTGTTGCGCCCGGTCCTAATACGCTGCGGGTTAGTGCTGTGCAGGGCAATATCGACCAGCACAGCAAATGGTCTCGAGCGATGGTCGGACCGATCATCAAGACCTATACCGATTTGAGCGAGTCTGAATGGCAGCGCGACCTAGTGGTCTGGCCAGAGGCATCGGTGACAGTCTTCCGGGAATATGCCGATGAGTTCCTCGATCCCATTGCTGAGCGTGCCCGGGGGAATGGTTCGGCGTTGTTGCTCGGCATTCCTGATCGCGATGAGCAAGGGCGGTTTCTCAATTCGGCGATCGTTGTCGGTGCGGGGGAGGGCCGTTACGTCAAGCGGCGGCTGGTGCCCTTCGGTGAGTATGTGCCGTTAGAGTCTTGGCTGCGGGGCGTGATCAAGGTCTTTGATCTGCCTATGTCGCGCAACGTATCTGGCCCGGAAGATCAATCGCCGTTACGTGTCGGTGACTATCTTGTCTCTATGTCGATCTGCTACGAGGTGATATACCCTGAGTTGGTGCGTGGCTCGGTGGCAGCGCCGGATCTGCTGGTGACGATCAGCAACGACACCTGGTTCGGGGCATCCCTAGGCCCGTGGCAGCATCTACAGATGGCGCGCATGCGTGCTCTGGAAAATGGCCGCTATATGGTACGCGCGACAAACAATGGTGTGACGGCAGTGATTGATGAACAAGGCCGGGTTACCGGCCAGCTGCCCCAGTTTGAAACCGGTGTGCTGCGAGCCGATGTGCCCGTGATGCTGGGTACAACCCCCTATGCACGCTGGGGGCTCGCGGGGCTGGGGATATTAATGAGCGCGCTGTGGTTGGGCGTCGTTGCACTGACCTTGGCTCGCAGGTCACGTTGACCCAGATGCAGCTATGCTGAGTCTCTGGTAATGCCCCGCTGTATCCGAGCGCGGGTTCAGGTAGAATTGTCGGTTTTCAACGGCGCAATCGATACACGGACCATGGCAATGCAAGGCGATAAAATGACGGAGTCAACAGGCTACAATCCCCAGCAGGCAGAACGTGAAGTCCAGCAACGCTGGGCCGACGAGGGCACCTATACGGCCCGTGAATTGCCTGGCCAGGAAAAATTCTTCTGCCTGGCTATGTTTCCTTACCCCAGTGGTCAACTGCACATGGGGCACGTGCGAACCTATACCCTCGGTGATGTGATTGGCCGGTTTGCGCGTCTGCAAGGCAAGAATGTGATGCAGCCTATGGGCTGGGATGCGTTCGGCTTGCCGGCTGAAAATGCCGCGATCAAGCATAACGTCGCACCCATGAAATGGACCCGAGAAAATATCGCCTACATGAAGCAGCAACTCCAGGCTCTGGGTTTTGCCTATGACTGGAGTCGTGAGTTCGCCACCTGCGACCCCGAGTACTATCGTTGGGAGCAGTGGTTCTTCAATCAGATGTTCAAGCGTGGTCTGGTCTACAAGAAGGCGGCCATGGTCAACTGGGATCCTGTTGACCAGACGGTGCTTGCCAATGAGCAGGTGGTTGATGGTCGGGGTTGGCGCTCCGGTGCGTTAGTTGAACGGCGTGAGTTGGCTCAGTGGTTTTTGAAGATCACCGATTATGCCCAAGAATTGCTCGATGACCTTGATACGCTCGATGGCTGGCC
>JBLHRT010000221.1:0-5084 GCA_047626255.1 Candidatus Azotimanducaceae bacterium | reverse complement strand
TCAAAGCTATAATGAGATATACGGCACAACGGGTAACCCATGGGATACCTCGCGGACTCCAGGCGGATCGTCAGGTGGTAGTGCCGCATCACTCGCCGCTGGGTTCTGCGGATTGGAAGCAGGGTCAGATATTGGCGGCTCTATTCGTAACCCTGCGCATTATTGCGGTGTCTATGGACATAAACCTACTTACGGCATTGTGCCTATGCAAGGTCACGATCTGGTAGAAGGCGCGCCCCAGGCAGATCTTGCTGTGTGCGGGCCTCTGGCGAGAAGCGCTGATGATCTGGCCGTGGCACTAGATATTATGGCGGGGCCAGCGCAGCGAGAAGCCGTTGGATGGCGCTTGTCTCTACCGAAAGCAGATTTCAGTCGTTTGAAGCAACTGCGAGTGGCGATTTGGCCAACGGATGAGGTCGCGCCAGTGACTACGGAGACGGCAGATCGCGCGGTGATGGTAGGTGAGACATTGAGCAAGCTAGGCGCCACCGTCTCGGATACCGCGAGACCAAATTTCATTGTCGAAGAGGCGCACCGCAATTATTCCACGCTACTTCAATCTGTCATGGGAGCGAGTCTTTCTGATGCATCTATTGAGTCGATTGAACTTAAGGTCAAAAACCTAGACCCAGCAGACATGTCGCGCGATGCCGTTAACGCAAGGGGCGTGGTGATGTCTCACAGGTCATGGCTGCGGGCAAACTACGCCAGAGAACAGCAGCGCAGAGCGTGGGATGAATTTTTCACCGACTGGGATATGCTGATTTGCCCGCAGATGGCAGGTCCTGCTTTTAAACACGATCATCGAGGTTTTAGTCAGCGTACGATAGATGTTGATAACACCGAGCAACCTTATATGACGCAACTCTTTTGGGCTGGCATGATCGTTAATTCCTACCTGCCGAGTACGGTGTTCCCCACCGGACCGTCAAGGCAAGGGCTGCCTATTGGTCTGCAAGCTGTTAGCGCGCCCTATCGTGATCACCGTACCATTGAGTTTAGTCGTCTGATAGCCAGGGAAATTGGCGGCTACGTGCCGCCGCGAGACTATGCGTAACGATGTATGTCGCCATGTATGTAATCAGGAGCGCTAATGAGATATACCCATGATAACTGGTCTGTTGATCTTCCCGATCACTGGCAAGTTGAGCAAACAGATGACTGCTTGGCGATGTACGATCCAGATGGGGTCGGTGTCTTTCAGGTCAGCTCTCACTTTAAAGAAGATGGCGACGTGACGTTCAGCGACCTCCTAGAATTCGCGGAAGTTGAGGGTCCTGAGAAAACTGACTTGCCTTTTCTCAATGGTGTTTTCAAGAAAATGATTGAGGAAGGCGACACATTCTTTAACTGGTGGTTATGTTGTGCCGATCATCTTGTGTACGCGACTTACATTTGTAGTACGGATGATGAGAGTGTTGAGGGTAGGGTGAGAGAGGAAATCATACATTCTTTAAGGTCGCATCATGGGTGAGGCTGCGGCTAGCAAGTAGCTGTTGTAGTCCCGCTAGGGGCCAGGGGGCGTGGTAAGCGTGCCACCACTGAAACGGATGACGGCTTTGGCGCTGAAGTCTCGTCTGGCGGCTCTGGTGATACGCTCGCAGAACAGGTCGCTTGCGGCCCCGAGTAAGATCTAACAATAGCCGGCTGCTGGCGACACCGACAATGCCTAAGGGTGGTTAGATATCGACAGCAGAAAAATGGTGGTGACCTCTTTTATATGACGCCTAAACTTTTGCGTCGTGTTGGCTTTTTTCTTCAGTCCGGATATTGATGTCATCAATAGTTCCACGAACGCCTTGGGCTTCGGCGCCTTGTCGGCGAATCTCACTTCGCCACTAACACGGGCTTTGTCGATGGCGCCTGCGAGTTCACGAACGAGACGATTGAGCCCCGTCTGCATGAGGTCGGCCGCGATGCTTAGATTGATATCCATGATCTCGGCGCCATGCGGGGATTGGGCTATTGGCTCATAATAGATCGCTTCATACGCAAGGATCGCGTTAACAATTCGTTCAGATATCGTCCCTTCTCGACTCAGCTCTGATATTGCCTGATCGATGGCCTGATTTTGCAGGTAGGCCGCCAGTGTTCGGAATAGCTCTTCCTTGTTCTTGAAAATCAAATAAAGGGCTGGGCGAGAAATTCCAGCAGCGTTCGCAATGTCGTTCATCGAGGTGCGACGGAACCCATATTGGGCGAAAACATCAGCGGCCGCGTCGAAAACCAATTCTCGTTTGCTCTGTCCCTTTGCAGTGATCTGTGTCTCTTTGCTCATGATTCGGCTTCTAATTTCGGCTCTAGTGTCTGTGTGCAATGAGATCATAACAAGTTGACATAAAAATGCTAATATGTCAGCTTTGGTTCTGTGTAGGGTCGGCCGTCGAGGCCTGATCTAACGATAATCGGGCGATCTTATCACGTAAGTGTTCGGTCAAGTCGCTAGTCTGGTTGGCGACTCATTTGATAAATCCCGGTGGGTGATAAGTAGGCGAGTAGTGAGCAGCCTGTGAGAACAGGCGAATAGCGAGCAAACCTTTGGAGATAATGATGACGACGTCTTTTAGTGTGAATGGCGAACAACAATTCGTGGAGGTCGATCCGCAGAAACCCTTGCTGTGGGTCTTGCGAGAACAGTTGGCGCTCACGGGCACCAAGTTCGGTTGTGGCATTGCGCGATGTGGCGCCTGTACTGTGCATGTCAACGGCAAGGCAGTTCGTTCGTGCGTGACGCCCATTGCTAGCGTCGAAGGGCAAGACGTGACAACCATTGAAGGCCTGGGTACTGATGACGTGCTGCACCCCCTGCAACAGGCCTGGATTGAACATCAGGTACCGCAGTGTGGTTACTGTCAGTCCGGTCAGTTGATGTCAGCGGCGGCATTACTCGCCAGCAACCCCAATCCTGGTGATGCGGATATCGATGCAGCAATGCAAGGCAATATCTGCCGATGTGGCATGTACGGGCGCATTCGTGGCGCCATCAAGTCAGCTGGCTTGTCGACAGCCAAAGGTGAGCAACAGTTTTTTGATGCAGCGGAGGTGGATCGTGCCTAATTGGACTAGACGAGCGTTTCTAACAACGGCCGCCATCGCCGGTGGTGGTGTTCTTATTGGTGTCGCGCTGCGTCCCGGCAATCGAGCGGGTGAACTCAGCGAGTTGGTGGGCAGTGAGGGTGGCACGTTGGTCAGTGCCTACGTGAAAATTGATAGTGACAATATTGTCACCGCGATCGTGCCCGGCGCAGAGATGGGGCAGGGCGTTCATTCTGCGCTAGCGCAGATTCTGGCAGATGAACTGGATGCCGACTGGAGCACGCTGCGTATCGAAGAGGCGCCAGCCGTTGGTGAATATGCGTATTACAGTTTCGGTCGGAATTATTTATTCAAGGACATGGATTTCCCCGACGCGGTTGTGCCCTCGGTTGATGGATTCATGATGAAGGTGTCTGATTCGCTTAATTTGCAGGTAACAGGCGGCAGCTTAAGTGTCCGTGTCAACGGCATGCTGGGTATGCGCCTGGCGGGTGCATCGACGAGAGAGATGCTGGTGCTGGCTGCTGCAGACGCCTGGCAGGTGCCCGTGGCCGATATTGTGACAAAAGATAGCTATCTGAGTCATCCGGCCAGCGGACGAACCGAGCCATATTCGGCTTTCGTGGCAGCCGTCTCGGGGATGACACCTTCTTCTACGCCGACAATGAAAACGCCTGAAGAATACCAGCTTATTGGCCAGCATGTAGATCGTAAGGACATCCCTTCAAAGGTAGACGGAACCGCCATGTTTGGACTGGATGTCAGACGACCCGGCATGGTTTACGCGACGGTCGTCCGATCCCCCGTTTTTGGCGGCAGCATTGCCAAAGTCGATGACAGCGCAGCAAGGGCGATTGACGGTGTTATCGACGTGATTGAGATTCCGCGCATGGCAGCGGAACAGATGATAGGTTCCTTTTCTGCTGGTGAGTCAGTGGCGGTGGTTGCTGATAGTTACTGGTCTGCGGAACGGGGGCTAAAGGCGCTCAAAGTCGACTGGAATGTCACGGAATACGATGAGGTCTCCAGTGAAGATATATTTGCACAGTTCGATCGAGATATCTCTGCAGGTATTGAGCGTCAATCAGATCTTGTTCAGGGTGACACGGCGGCCTTGTTTGCGAACGCTGCGCAGGTTATTCAAGCCGATTATCATGTGCCGTTCCTGGCCCATACCTGTATGGAACCTTTGAATGCGACGGCAGAATTCAACGATGGGAAATGTGAGATCTGGATTGGTTGTCAGAACCCGCTTGGTTTTCGACGAGCCGTTGCAGAGGCGCTCAACATGGATGCGGATAATGTGACGCTGCACAACCATTTTATGGGTGGCGGCTTTGGCCGTAAATCGCGCGCAGACTGGGCGATTCAGGTAGCTCAATTGGCAAAAGCGGTGGGCAAGCCGGTGCAGCTCATCTGGTCTCGCGAAGAAGATGTTCGTCAGGACTTCTATCGACCCGCTATTCAAAGCCGCTTTCGAGCGGCGCTAGATAACGACGGTCAACTGCTTGGTTGGGAAAACACCTACGTTAATAAGCAAGAGCCTATCGAAGCTCCGCTGATTCCCTATGCGGTAGCTGCCCAGGATATTGGTCATGTCAGCAGCCCAACCCATGTGCCTTTTGGTGCTTGGCGTAGTGTCGACCACTCGCAGCATGGCTTCTTCACAGAATCCTTCATTGATGAGGCGGCTATCGCAGCGGGTAAAGATCCGTTCGAGTTTCGAGCGGCGCTTCTCAAAGATCAGCCTCGGCATCTGGCCGTATTGAAGCGCGCAGCCCAAGAGGCGGACTGGCACAAACCACTGCCTGAAGGTCGTGGACGTGGCATCTCTTTGCAGGCCTCGTTCGGCTCCATCGTTGCTGAGGTCGTGGAGGTGACGGTTGTTGATGGGAAGGTTTCTGTCGACCGAATCGTTGCCGTGATTGACGCGGGCACAGCGATCTCACCGGATGGCATGGCAGCGCAATTAGAGTCAGGCATTGTTTATGGTCTGACAGCGGCGCTTTATGGTGAGATAACGATCGAGAAAGGCGCGGTAGCACAGA
>JBLHRT010000220.1:0-5091 GCA_047626255.1 Candidatus Azotimanducaceae bacterium | reverse complement strand
CCAACAATACCATCATCAAACTCAACCGCATCTTATTTGTGCATGGCGGCATTGCCGTTGATAAACCCCTGATATCAATCCGTAACATCAACAAACAGGTCAGAAAAGCGCTGTTAGATGAACCCCTCGATGGCGACACACCAGGCTATATTCTGGGCGATAATGGTCCTTTGTGGTATCGAGGATTGGCAAATCAAGCCAGTGATGCCGATGCAGTCAAGGCCATGCTCGACTTCTACGACGCAGATACCATCGTGATTGCACATACGCCTACTCGCGGCGCTGTTATGCCCGGCGAGAATGGTCAGGTCATTCAGGTCGATGTCGGACTGGGCAAGGCATATGGCAGTCACCGAGCGAGTTTGCTCATCGAGTCAGGGCGATACTATGCGGTCCACCAGGGCCAGCGATTGTTGTTACCTCGCACGGATGCTGAATTACCCGCGTATTTAGCGTTAGTCCGCGCCCTGGAGCCCCATGCAGTCGCCGGCGAGACACTGCTTCCCTAAATGAAGCTTCCTAAAACGATGCTTCCCTAAAAGGTGCTTCACTAAAACATGTCCGAAGTTATTCACAAGATCTGGCGTCGCCTGCAGGGCCAGGTAACAACTCGACGCCCCCGCACTAGCACGCCAGGCTCCGTGACACCGCTAACAGTGAAGCCCCAGCAACAGCGATACCTGAATCGCGAAATATCCGATTTGCAGTTTATCGAACGCGTGCTCGAAGAAGCCAATAATACTCGCCACCCGTTTTTTGAACGCGTGCGATTCCTCGCGATTTCATCGGCGGTGCTAGATCAGTTTTACACGGTGCGAGTGGCAAGGCTGCATCGTATGGCTGCCGAGTATGACTTCTCACAAAGCCCCGATGGGTTGACGGCGCCAGAAGAACTCAGCGCTATCGACACTAGGGCCGATAGTCTGGTGGCACAGCAACAGCGCACGTGGCTGAATCACAAGAGTGAATTCCACGATATCGGTATACAGCTTCTCAGCTTCAAGGACTTGAGTACGGTAGATAAGGACTGGCTGAGGAGCTACTTTATCCGCCATATACTACCCATGGTGACACCGTTCACGCTCGACGAGGAACACCCATTTCCCTTTATCAGTAGCGGTGGTATTTGTGTCGTCCTGGAGTTTGAACATCACCATATCCTGATACCCCTGCCGGGAAACCTCTCTCGCTTTATTGCCTTGCAGGGGCAACAAACACGCTTCATTACGTTTGAGGAGGTATTGCTGGCATTTGGCAACCTGATGTTCTCTGGCAATACCCTCATCAGTGGCGGCAGCTTTCAAATACTCCGCGACAACGATCTTGCCAAACAGCAGCGTAGCGAAGATTTGCGATCAATGGTTGAATCAGGCCTACGCCTACGCAATAAAGCCAACGTGATCCGCCTAAAAATTGAAAATCTCAGCGAAGCGAATGTGCGATTTATCGCCTTTCATCTTGGCTTGCTGTCAGCCGAGGCGATAGCTGAACTCGACGAAACAACACAGTGCGCCCTTGACCAGGCGTTTGTCGTGACCGCCTTGCCTGGGCTGTCGCAGGTTTCACAATTGATTGATGCGACACGCTACCCAGGGCTGGTGTTCGAGACGTTTAAGGCGCGCTATCCACAACGGCTGCTGGACTTTGACAACGATTGCTTTGCCGCGATCAACAGCAAGGACCTCTTGGTGCACTGGCCCTATGAGTCCTTCGATGTCATTGTTCGCTTTCTAGAGCAGGCGGCGACTGACGCTCACGTGTTATCAATCAAACAAACCCTGTATCGGACCAGCGACAACTCCCCGATTGTTAATGCCATGGTCGATGCAGCGTCTCGCGGCAAGACGGTGACAGCGGTGATTGAACTCGAAGCACGTGATAACGAGCAAGCTAATGTGGCACTGGCAAAGCGCCTTGAAGCTGCCGGCGTGCAGATTGTCTACGGAATTATTGGTCTGAAGATTCATTGCAAGCTTACCATCGTCACACGCCGGGAAGATGCCGACGTGGCCATTTACTCACATTTCGGCACGGGTAATTACCACCCGGGCAATGCGCGCACCTACACTGACCTGTCATTCTTTACACGTGATATGGCGTTGGGCATGGATGCCAACCAGATACTGAACTATATCACCAGTGAACATTTCGTTGCGACAGAAAATATAGCCGCCGCACCCAAGCAGTTGCGCCAATCAATCTACGCCCACATAGACGCCGAGATAGCGCATGCTCAGGCTGGCAGACCCGCTGCCATCTGGGCCAAGGTAAACTCACTGACCGATCCTGAGTTGATTGACAGGCTCTATGAGGCATCCGAGGCGGGCGTGCGCATCGACTTGATTATTCGCCGCCATTGCAGCCTTCTACCGGGCGTACCGGGTATGTCCAGCAATATCACGGTCAAGAGTATTGTCGGTCGGTTCCTAGAGCACGCCCGCATTTACTGCTTTGCCAATGGCAGCGATATGTCCAGCGACACTGCGGCCATTTATCTGGCGTCAGCAGACTGGATGGAGCGCAACCTCGACCAAAGAGTAGAGGTTATGGTGCCCATGCAAGACCCCACCGTCAGAGCACAAATTCTCGACCAAATCATGCGCGCCAATATCAACGACAGCCGCCAATCCTGGTATCTGCACCCTGATGGCGAGTATCTCAGAGCTACCAATACGGATGATTTTTGCGCCCAGACTTATTTTATGCAGACGCCTAACCTTTCTGGCCTGGGGTCAAGTCGCTCATCGGTCACTATAGCGGAGCCTTATCATGTCTCTCAAACGCATGTCTCGTAAATGGATGTACACGCGTCAACATATAAACCGGGCGATACTGTTATCAATCATCTTCTCTCCCGGATGGGTCATGGCCGATGGAATGTTCGATACCGATGCGCCTTTGAAGATAGCCCTTGCGGCTGACTTTATTGGTATGGGGGAAGCACGGGACAAGGCCCTCAACTACCCTGGCACACTGACTACCGACACTCTTGCAAACCCTATTGCACTACCGGTCGAACTATCACTACGGGGCGCCTCACGCCTCAAGACGTCCAACTGTCGCTATCCACCACTGCGTGTTGACTTCAAAAAATCTGAGCAGAAAGCGGCCACGCCGTTCGCTGGCGAGGGTGACATGAAGCTGGTGGTTCAATGCGGGAATGGCTCGAAATATGTCGACTATCTGCGCACAGAATTTCTGATTTATAAGCTACTAAATAAGATCACGCCCCTGAGCTATCGTGTTCGCTGGGTTGAGATAGCCTATAGCGAATCCGGCGGATCGGAGATCAACGTACGGCCCGGTTTTTTTGTCGAGCGGAAGAAGAATCTGGCGAGACGCAATAACCTCAAGCCTGCGAATGAAGTCGTTGAGATATTCCACAGCCAGCTCGACGCCTCTCAAGCAGCCTTGTTAGAACATTTTCAGTTTTTGATCGGCAATACGGATTATTCACTGGTGCAGTCCAATGACCCAGGCGAGTGCTGTCACAATGCCAAGCTATTGCGGGTTAAGGACGCTAACGAGCAGATGCCGTACACACCGATCATCTATGACTTTGACTCGACCGGATTAGTGAATACCGCGTATAGCGCACCGGCAGCATCACTGGGCATCAAGCGTGTAGCCCAGCGCCTGTATCGGGGGGCGTGCCGAGACTCGGCGATTATGGAAAATGCCCGCAGCATCTTACTGCAACATCAAGCTGCACTGACCGATCTCATCAAAACTGACCCGTTGCTCCAAGGCGGTAAAAAGAAAAGAGTTGTTAATTACCTGAAGCGCGGCTTTGATGCTTTCGCCTTGGAGAAAAGATACCAGCGGTTTATTCTGGGAAAGTGTCTTTAAAATGCGGGTAGCTGGATATCTTGCCGCCCCGACTGCTACCCTCATCAGCGATAAACATCAGTTCCTGATGAATACCCAGCCCCTCTGCCTGAGGGTGACTGTGCTTCGCTAATTTGTGCGTTGCCAGTAACCTCCCTGTGTGGTCAACCACGATAAGACGACGCTGCTTGGCACCCAACAGATACACCTTGCGTTCTGTTACGACCAAGGCTGATGGCGAGAAGCTCTTTTGCCCAAGATTCTCTAACTTGAGTCGCAGGAAGATAGCAGTGTGTTGTGTCACGGGATCATAGCGGTAAAGCAGTACGGTATTGTCGTCTGCTTTTTTGTAATTGGTCTTGCAAGCCAATATCAGCTTGCCGTCGAAGTCGTCCAACCCCTCAACCTCGCAAGTCTTTTTCAGCCCCGTTTTAAATACTGTACTGTCAACCACAGCATTGGTTAGCGTGCGACCATCAGTGATGCGATGCAGTGTTGCCTTGCTGGTAACGAGCCAGATGTCGTTCGCCAACACCGCTATACCTTCGAAATCAGCCCGATAGGGAGGTTGATGGATTTTGGCGACGGTGGCCACCGCGCCCGTTGCCGGATCCAGTCGATAGACTTGTCCTATCTCATCATCATGCAGGTACAACTGGCCACTGCTGTCTGTTGCCAGACCGGAGACCTCTCGTATGGCGTCAGGTAAGATCCATCCATCCCCTGCTACATTTCCTGCCCTACTTTCTACATTAGCCTCATCCGCGCAGGCGCAGAGGGCACATAAGGTGATGAGCAGTAGTGTATTAACGCGAATTATCGGGTGACTCCGGCGGGGTTGGGTCACTCGTCTTCTCGGCTTGCATCCAGACTTTGGTAAACCATCGATTAACAGATACCTGATCGCCATAATCTAGCTCCCAGAACAGCAAAATAGCGTAATTAAAAATAACCGTGACCACCAGGGCAATCTCCAGCGCGGAAATACCTGCGGCGAGACCAGCACCGATGGCGACAAAAATGAAAATAGCATCAAGCGTATCATCGAGGGTCAGCCTAAATCGCACCGCGGCAACGATTCCCGCCAGACTAAACGCAAGCGCCAGCGAGTTTTGAACGATAACGACAATACCCGCCACCACAACGGGTAATAGCAACAACGTTAGAATAAAAGACTGACTGCGACCCATGCGCCGACGTGCGCCCATATACACCCAAGCGACGGGCTCCATAAGCACCAACACACCGAGCAAGGCCAACCCT
>JBLHRT010000219.1:0-5116 GCA_047626255.1 Candidatus Azotimanducaceae bacterium | reverse complement strand
CAGCATGGAAGCCACCGTCGTGCAGAGAAACCTTCACATCAAGACAAGGGAAGCCGGCCATGGGGCCTTCTTCCAAGCTCGTTCTGAAGCCTTTCTCAACCGCTGGCCAGAATTCACGGGGAACGTTACCGCCTGTGACCTTCGATTCAAACTGGAAGCCTGAACCAACATCAGCGGGTTCGAGCACGTAGTCAATCTTCGCAAATTGACCAGAACCACCGGTTTGCTTCTTGTGGGTGTAGGAATCTTCGATGCGCTTGGTGATCGACTCGCGATACGCCACCAGGGGCTTACCAACGACAACATCAACACCGTGGGTGCGACGCAGAATATCCACCTTAATGTCCAGGTGAAGCTCGCCCATTCCCTTAAGAATGACCTCGCCAGACTCTTCGTCGGTTTCAACACGGAACGAAGGGTCTTCCTGAATCATCTTCGATAATGCCATGCCCATTTTCTCGGCAGCGGTCTTATCTTTTGGTGACACAGCGAGATAAATCACGGGCTCTGGAAATACCATGGGCTCGAGGGTCGCTGGAAACTTGGGGTCGCAGAGGGTGTGACCCGTTTGCGTGTTTTTCATGCCGATCAAGGCGATGATATCGCCAGCTGAGGCAGAGTCGATCTCAATACGATCATTGGCATGCATTTCTACCAGACGACCAATGCGCTCGTTCTTACCGGTAAAGGTATTGAGTACGGTGTCGCCTTTCTTCAGCGTTCCGGAGTAAATACGGGTAAATGTCAGGGCGCCAAAACGGTCGTCCATGATTTTGAACGCCAGTGCGCGCAGGGGCTTGTCGACATCGACAATCGCGAAAGTGCCGGTTTCAACACCTTCCATGTCAACTTCTGGCTGGGGTGTAACCTCGGTGGGGTTCGGCAGGTAATCTACGACACCGTCCAACATCATCTGGATACACTTGTTCTTGAACGCAGAACCACAGAAGGTTGGGAAGAACTCGAGGGCGATCGTACCCTTACGGATACAGCGCTTAAGGTCCTCAATGGACGGCTCCTGACCTTCTTCAAGGTAGGCCATCATAATGTCTTCGTCCTGCTCTACCGCTGTCTCGATCAACTTCTCGCGATATTCTGCAACCAGCTCAAGCATGTTCTCGGGTACGTCAGTGATCTCATACTTGGTGGGATCGCCAGAATCATCCCAGATGTGAGCTTTCTGAGTAATCAGGTCGACCGCGCCAACGAAGTTTTCTTCTTCGCCAATGGGCAGAACCATGACCAGAGGCTTGGCAGCCAGAACGTCTTCGACTTGCTTGATGACGCGATAGAAGTCAGCGCCCAGACGATCGAGTTTATTGACGAAAATGATTCGAGCAACTTCCGACTCGTTAGCATAGCGCCAGTTAGTTTCAGACTGGGGCTCAACGCCGCCAGAGCCACAGAAGACGCCGACGCCACCGTCAAGTACCTTCAGGGAGCGATAAACTTCGATGGTGAAGTCAACGTGTCCCGGGGTGTCGATGATGTTCAGTCGGTGTTCTTTCCAGAACGCTGTGGTTGCCGCTGACTGGATCGTAATGCCGCGCTCTTGCTCTTGCGCCATAAAGTCAGTGGTTGCCGCTCCATCATGAACCTCGCCGATCTTGTGGATCTTGCCGGTCAATTTCAGGATACGTTCGGTGGTGGTGGTCTTACCAGCATCTACGTGGGCGAAAATGCCGATATTTCGATAGCGGCTTAGTTCAGTCATGGCTCTATGCTCTGCTTAGATGGGTCAAAAAAGGGCTGGTGAAAAGGCGCGCCATCATATAGCTAGACCGTTGTAATATCCAGTGATGTTTTCATACGAGTGGGTGGTGTTGGCACGAGGCTTCTTATTTTAGTCCGCGTTACCCGCTCGAAAGCGGCCTTAAGGGGTGTCATATCACGGCGGGGAGCGCCTCAGTGTCGTGCAGCTCTGCGAGTTTTTAGGTTGAGGGCATTCTCAGACAGGCCCTTGTCTCTTAATAGATGATTGAGGCTCTGTGAGCTGATCAATCGGTGTGAGTTGAGCAGGTTTAATGCGGCCATCAGCCTTCCGAAATAGGGTGGTTGACGAGGTCGCTGGCGTTAGCCCGCGGGTCGACAGGCTATAGGTCTGTGCAAGCTGGGCAGACGCGAGGGCTAGGTCCCAGACGACATTGCTGTCGTGTTTGTAGCGATTTGAGAGGCAGCGAAAGGCGGGTTGCATGATGGCGCTGGTGATCAGGGCGCCCAGCCCATCGACGCCGAGAATCACCAACGCCGATTCGACATTGGTAATAGGCGTGAGGTTGAGCCGGTAGTAAGGCGAATTACTCAGGCTCAGCACCGAACTGGTCAGGCCTGGGTCTCCATGAATAATCTTCACTAACTCTGCCGCGCCACCATCCCCATGGCGAATGGCGCACATCAACTGGGGTAGTATGAGGGGTTGCCTCGGCAAGTTCGTGCGGTTCTGGGCAAGCCCCAGACACGCTTTATGGATCTCGGCAATACATTGCTGGTCGAGACTGGACAGCGGCGCATCGTCGTCCTCAGGTGCCGTGCCTTCGAATCCTAGCTGAGATACCTGTTTCCAGACGCGGTCGGTGGCGTCATCCTGACATTCGATGTCTTGGCTGTCTGCGGGTGACTGACCGGTCTTGGGTGTCGCTTTGTTGTCCTTTTGCTTGCGATGTGAAGACTTTGCACCGCGACCGCTGTTTTGCTTTACCTTAGTCTTCTGCCACCGCAGGATGATGAACAGGAGCAGTAGGGCCGCGATCGCAACCAACGCTATCAAAAATAGCGGGTCAGTAGGCACTATAGCAGTGCTCACTTGGGGCTCCCTGCTCAGTAGGTTACTAGTAACTATAGCTTTAAAATCAGTAGGGTGGATAATCTTGTGAGTGGTGGGCGACGTCTGCTTACACCCCTGTGCTGACTTCGATCACATGAAGCTGGCGATGGGCCCCTCCTTTGGTGCAGAATGGGGGCAGGTTTTACACCGGAGCGGACATGTCGTGCCGCCGAAGCGCAGAAGAAAAATCAATTATCACGGTCAGTGCGGCTTCCGCTATCGCTCTGTTGCCGTTCACAATCATGCGCTGGATTCTGGGTGACTATTGGATTGCGTTGCTAGACGGCCTCGGCTTCGTGGTGGTACTGGGGCTGTTAGTCAGTGTCGTGCGTTACCGCGAAACCCGCATATCGGGCGTGGTTATATCACTACTGGTTATCATGGGGATGGTGGTGAACATCTACCTAGATGGCGTGAGCGAAGTCTACTTCATGTTCCCGACCACCGTAGCGGCCTACTTTATCGTCAAGCCCCATTTCGCTTTGAGCATCAGTACTTTGGCACTGATTGTTCTGTTGCCCGTCATGATGAGCGAGCTTAGTCTGCTCAATTTTGTTAAATTTTATCTGTCGATCATTGGCTGCATGTTGTTCACCTATGCGTTTGCTGTTCAGCGTAATGACCAGCGTGATCAACTGGTGCTGCTCTCCACCAAAGACAGTCTCACGGGTGCTGGTAATCGACGCTTGCTGGATGAACGCCTGAGTGAAACGATCAGGCGCTTTGAGCGTATTGAAACCCCTATGTCATTGTTGCTGCTCGACCTTGACCGATTCAAAGAGATTAACGACAGTGCCGGTCATGCGGAGGGAGATGCGTTGTTGGTGCGAGTCACGGAGGTCGTGCGGGCCCGTATTCGATCAACCGACATGCTATTTCGGTATGGCGGTGATGAGTTTATCGTCTTTGCCGACGGGTCGGACCTGGCGACTGCGGCAAGCCTAGCCGAAGATATTCGGGCTCTGGTCGAGACTGATTTGAGTATCTCAGGATGGCAGTTGTCTATTTCTTTGGGCGTCGCTGAATACTGTCGCGGAGAGGATCAAGCAGCGTGGATCGCGCGCGCTGATCGTGCGTTGTTCGAGTCTAAACGACAGGGTCGGAATCGGGTGGAGTTAAGTCCAGCACCTCTCGAGACGGATTAGATCGCCCCTGTGTTTGTTAGACGATGGTTTAGCAGTGGTTTAACAGTTTTTACGTAACAACCACACCCTAGTCGCATCGAAAACCTTATACCAACTATGGAGGATCAGATTTATGTCTGCACAAGTACCGGCAACAGCACTGCAATTGAGATCTCTCGTGACCGCTGAGGGTGAGTTACAACTCTCCTTGGCGTCTGTACCCGTGACAGCACCCGGCGAAGATGAAGTGGTAGTTCGCGTCGAGGCATCACCCATAAACCCGTCTGATTTGGGTCTGCTGTTCGGTGGCGCCGATATGCCGAATGCTGTGGCAAGTGGTACAGCCGACGCACCTGCCATCACAGCGCAAATCCCAGAAGTTGCGCGGCCAATGATGGCGGCTCGGGCGGGAGAATCAATGCCGGTTGGTAATGAAGGCGGTGGTGTGGTTGTGTTGGCAGGCACCTCTGCCGCTGCTCAGGCACTGTTGGGTAAAACCGTCGGCATGTTGGGCGGCGCCATGTATTCGCAGTATCGTACGTTGCACACGAGCCAGTGTCTGGCTCTGCCAGACGGTACCACTGCGGCAGAAGGTGCCTCGTGTTTCGTTAACCCCCTTACCGCATTGGGCATGGTTGAAACGATGCGCCTTGAAGGTCATACGGCGTTGTTACACACGGCTGCCGCATCCAACCTTGGGCAGATGCTGCAGAAAACGTGCATCAACGAGGGTGTCAAGCTGGTCAACGTCGTTCGTAGCCAAGCCCAAGTCGATATTTTAAAGAATATCGGTGCCGAGTATGTCTGTAATTCAAGCGCTCCAACCTTCACCGATGATCTGGCGGATGCCTTGACAGCGACCGGTGCGACCATTGGTTTCGATGCCACCGGTGGTGGCAGTCTCGCCAGTCAGGTACTTAGTGCGATGGAAGTGGCGGCTAATCGATCAGCTAAGGAGTATAGCCGCTATGGTTCCAATGTCTTCAAGCAGGTGTATATCTATGGTGGCTTGGAGCGATCGCAGACAACCCTGAACCGGACCTTTGGTATGTCTTGGGCGTTGGGGGGCTGGTTGCTCATGCCGTTTTTGGAGAGGATCGGTGCCGAGGCCGCAGCCAAGCTGCGTCAGAAAGTGGCGTCTGAAATCAAAACGACATTTGCCAGCAAA
>JBLHRT010000218.1:0-5119 GCA_047626255.1 Candidatus Azotimanducaceae bacterium | reverse complement strand
CAGCATGGTGTCGAGATTCCCGAAACGTTTAGTTATGCCACGGTCACGGGCCTGTCGAATGAAGTTAGACAGAAGCTTGAACAAGTACGCCCGGCGACGGTGGGTCAGGCTGGCCGGATATCGGGAGTGACCCCAGCCGCTGTATCGTTGTTATTGGTATTTTTGAAGAAGGCCCGTCAGCAGCCCGCCACCGATCAGAAATCCGCATGAGCGGCAGCCAGGCTCTGCAGGGCGCCATCATACAAGGCATCAGTGAGTTAGGACTGCCCTGCCCTGCTGCCCTAGCGCCGCGATTGGAAAGGTTTATCCACAGTCTGGTGAAATGGAATAAGGTCTATAATCTGACGTCTATACGCGATCCTGACGCCATGGTGGCCTTACACTTATTGGACTCTCTGGCAGTTGCCCCTTTTTTGACACCTTTTTTAGAGGGTTCCGGTTCACCTCTAAGGATCCTGGATGTGGGCAGTGGTGCTGGTCTGCCGGGCATTCCGCTCGCTATGTATTATCCTCAACTAGAATTTGTCCTGCTGGACAGCAATGGCAAGAAGACTCGGTTTTTGCAACAAATGCAGATTGAACTGGGGCTGGCCAATGTCACTGTCGTGCAATCCCGGGTGGAGGATTATGTGGGTCAGTTCACCTTGATCATGTGTCGTGCATTTGCCAATCTGACGGATATCAGTCAGGGTCTACAACACCTGTTGGCGGCCGATGGTAGCCTGCTGGCAATGAAGGGTAAGCAGGAGCTTGATGGCTCCAGCCCGTCAGCCCTGCAGGTAAAACAAGTCCATGCCCTGCAGGTGCCCGGTGTTGACGCTGAGCGGCATTTATATGTCATGCATCGGTCCCCTAACAATCACTGTGACGTGCAGCCATCATGACGTCTAAGCTAAAAGGCAATTAAGTCGTGGCAATGGTTCTGGCAGTTACTAATCAAAAAGGCGGCGTTGGTAAAACGACGACCAGCGTTAACCTGGCCGCATCTCTAGCCGCGATCAAGCGTCGGGTGTTGCTGATCGATCTTGATCCCCAGGGTAACGCGACCATGGGTAGCGGTGTTGATAAAAGTGATATGGCCGCGTCGGTGTATGAGGTGCTGGTGGATGGCACGACCGTCACCGAAGCACGCATCAATGCTGAGGCCGCTGGCTACGATTTATTAGGCTCTAACGTAGAGCTCACGGGCGCCGAGGTTGAATTGCTGAATCTCGACCGTCGCGAGTATCGGCTTAAAGACGCGTTGTTAACGGTCCAGTCTCAGTATGACTTTATCGTCATCGACTGCCCGCCCAGTCTCAGCCTGCTGACGATCAATGGCTTGGTGGCAGCGGATGCAGCCATTATCCCTATGCAATGCGAGTACTATGCCTTGGAAGGATTATCGGCGCTGATGACCACGGTTGGCCGAATTACCGCAAACCTGAACCCCGAACTCAAGATCGAGGGGATACTGCGGACCATGTATGACCCACGTAACAGTCTGACTCAGGATGTCTCTCAGCAATTATTGGATCATTTTGGCGACAAGGTTTACAAGACTGTTATCCCTCGGAATGTGCGACTCGCGGAAGCGCCAAGTTACGGTTTGCCCGTATTGTATTACGACAAGCAATCTCGTGGCGCCCGGGCCTACCTGGCATTGGCCAGTGAGCTGGCGCGGCGCTACGAGTTACCAGCGCGAATTCCCGCGACAGAACCTCAGTCTTCAGGAGAGTAACTATGGTCGCCAAAAAACGCGGTCTTGGCCGTGGACTTGACGCTCTGCTGGGTGCAGAAGTAAAGACCAGGACAGAATCAGGCGAGCCTGCAGGTCAACGTCTGGATGAAGTGCCGATCGAATGGATCCGTCCAGGCAAATATCAGCCACGTAAAGTGATGGATGATGAGGCCCTGCAAGAGCTAGCCGCCTCGATACGTGCCCAAGGGATAATGCAGCCCATCGTGCTGCGGTCTGTGGGTGATCAGCGCTATGAAATCATCGCCGGTGAACGCCGCTGGCGCGCCTCGCAATTGGCTGGTATGGAAAAAATTCCCGCGGTCATTCGGGAAGTCAACGATGAGTCAGCCGTTGCCATGTCGCTGATCGAGAATATTCAGCGCGAGGACTTAAACCCCATGGAAGAGGCGATGGCACTGCAGCGCCTTGTTGATGAGTTCGACCTAACCCACCAGCAGGTGGCTGATGCGGTGGGCAAAAGTCGTACGGCGGTCACCAATTTTTTGCGTTTGACGCACCTGAGCGGCGAAGTGGCACAAATGCTCGCCAACGGCGATATCGAGATGGGTCATGCACGGGCGATGCTAACGTTGTCAAATGACAACCAGGGCAAAGCGGCCAGAGAGATTGTCGCCCAGAACCTTAATGTTCGTCAGGCTGAAGCCCTTGTCCGGCGTATGACGGCCGGGCCCAAGGTCGATGTGGCGCCGCGACCTGTCGATGGCGATACCCGGCAATTGGAAAATCGCTTAACCAACAAACTTGGGCAGCCAGTGAATATTCAGCACACTGCTGGCGGTAAAGGTAAGTTGGTGATTAAGTACAACAGTCTTGATGAATTGGACGGCGTTCTGACTCGATTCGGCGAGCTAGATTAACGCTGTTTTGTCGATATGCTCAGGATCGCAGGCGACATAATCCATCACTGGCCATGAAATATAACAAAATTACTGTGATCGCACGTTGATCGGCCGGGTTGAAGTCACTATACTCTGCCCCCGCGATATACTGACGGCCGAACTATGTACGGCTGGCGATGAAAGTGCTGACAACAATGAGCCAACGCGCCAAGCGTGACGTAGTACCAGTCTGCAATAGGCCGTGGTAGGCCAGACTGTTTTAAGGGATATCCCGTCGTGCTAAAAATTGTCATCGTCCAGCTAGGCATAATTTTGCTGGCGGTAATGGTGGTTGCCTGGTTTGACTGGGTAGCCGCCTACTCGATCGCCCTAGGTGGTTTGGTGGCGTCGGTGCCAGGGGCATTTTTAGCCTGGCGGATGAATTACGACGTCGGTTCAGGTCAGATGCTTCGGTCTCTGGTCATGGGACAAGTAGGAAAGTTAGGCATCTCGGTGGTTATGTTCGCCTCGGTGTTTATATGGGTAAGGCCATTAAATGTTTTGACGTTTTTTGTGGCTCTGGCGCTGATCATGTTGATGAACATCTTAGTGCCCTTGGTGCAAACGCAACGGGGCCAACGTTCAAACGATCAGAAAGCGAAGTAAGAATTCAGCTGAGTAAAGATGAGTATGGCAGGCGAAAACCAGACTTCTGGCGAGATCATCAAGCACCATCTGACCAACTTGACGTATGGGCAATTCCCTGATGGCACCTGGGGTATGGCACATACGCTTGAGGAAGTGTCGAATATGGGTTTTATGGCTATCCATGTGGATACCATGTTCTGGTCCATCAGTCTCGGTATGGTGTTCCTGTTTATCTTCACTCTCGCGGCAAGAAGCGCTACCTCAGGTGTTCCCGGCGGTCTGCAGAACTTTTGCGAGATAGTCGTCGAATTCGTTGAAGAAAATATCCGCCAGGTGTTTGGCACACGCCCCAATGCCATTATCGGCCCTCTGTCACTGACGGTATTGGTGTGGGTGTTCTTGATGAGCATGATGGACTTGATGCCTGTCGATTTTAGCACCCTCGTTGCCCACGCGGTGGGCGTCGACTATCTCAAGGTGGTCGCAACCACTGACCCTAACGCAACCCTGGGGATGTCGGTTGGTGTGTTCTTCTTAGTGTTGTACTACAACATCAAAATCAAGGGGCCGATCAAGTTCGGCGCTGGGTTGTTTACCCACCCTATCCCTCATTGGAGCCTGTATTGGTTTAACTTTATTCTTGAAATTGTCGACTTGATCGCCAAGCCTCTGTCTCACGGCTTGCGTCTATTCGGTAATATGTACGCCGGTGAGATGATCTTTATCCTGATCGCGTTATTACCCTTTTATGCCCAGTGGGCGCTGTCGCTGCCTTGGGCAATATTCCATATTTTGATTATCAGCTTGCAGGCCTTTGTATTCATGATTCTGACGATTGTATATCTCAGTCAGGCCCATGATACCGGAGAGCACTAACGGCGGATTAGTTCAAAACGTATCACAAACGCACCACTCATAACCTAGCTTTACGACGAGTTCAAAGGAGTCACACATGGAACAATCTCTCATATACGTTGCCGCAGCCATTTTGATGGGCCTGGGCGCCATTGGTAGTGGCCTCGCCATTGGTATTCTCAGCGGTAAGTATCTGGAAGGTATCGCACGCCAGCCGGAACTACAGCCAATGTTGATGACACAATTGTTCATCTCCGTCGCACTGGTCGATGCTGTACCTATCATCGCGGTCGGTATTTCTCTTTACATGATTTTCGCGCTGTAACGCGGACTCATCATTGCTCCACGTTGGAGGTGAAGTGTGACGATTAATTTAACTATGTTCGGACAGATGATCTCGTTCGTACTCTTCGTGCTGTTTTGCATGAAGTATGTATGGCCGCCTCTTACAGCGGCAATGCGAGAGCGACAAAAAATGCTGGCTGATGGGCTTGAGAAAGCAGTACAAGCCGAAAAACAGCTAGAAGAGGCCAATGATTCAGTGGCATTGGAGCTCGATGCAGCTAAGAAGCAATCGGCAGAACTGATTGCTCAGGCGCACCAACGAGCCAGCCAGATTGTCGAGGATGCTAAATCTCAGGCAGTCGATGAGGCTGATCGCATTAAGGAAGGCGCTCAGGCTGAGATTGATCACGAGGTCAATCGTGCGCGGGAAGGTCTGCGTGCTCGTGTCGGTGAACTCGCTGTTGAAGGCGCACAGAAGATTCTGGAGAGCGAGGTCACATCGGCCACGCACCAGGAGATGCTGAACAAACTCGCAGCGCAGCTGTAGGGATAGATCATGGCTGAGGCAGAAAACACTACCATCGCAAGACCCTATGCCCGGGCGGCCTTCTCAGTGGCCCTCGACGAGGCATCTGGTTTGGCCAGCTGGTCGCGTATGCTGAATTTGCTCAGCGCGGCCGTGACACTGGCCCCTGTGCGTCAGGCGCTGGATAACCCGCGCCTGACAACAGCGCAGGAAGCAAGCTTGTTGCTAGAAGTTATGGGCGAGGAG
>JBLHRT010000217.1:0-5124 GCA_047626255.1 Candidatus Azotimanducaceae bacterium | reverse complement strand
GCGCCCCTCAATCGAAGGATGTAGTGCTACGTCAGGATCACTTTCCACATGCGTAATCAGCACCCGATGTAACAAGCGAGCATAGCGCTGAGTTATCCAAAACCGGAACTCTTGCGCCTCGGTTGAGCTCAGGCGGAACAGAACCCGGTCTTCCTCAGCGTTGTAAACCATCTGCATCTGACTAATCGCATTCGACATCGCTGCACCTGACTCCCGGTAACGTTTGACTTGGGCCCAGTATAGTCAATTTCAATTGATCGGACGCGCTCAGCGCCAGACAATTAGAATGAGCAATATTGATTTATATTGATACAGACTTGCCAAATCTCAATAGCCTGCTACTATATCAATATTATTTGATATAGAAATACTCTTGACTGCATCTACTACCCCATTGTCCAGCCCTAGCCCAACGCCTAGCTCGACTACCGACCCAATAGTCAGCTCGACCACCGACAGGCCATCACTGCTGGCGTTCTGCAAAGCCACTGCAGACGGACTACGTCTGGACATTCTGCGGGCACTGAGCGCTGAGTCGTTTGGCGTTCTCGAACTGTGTCGTATCTTCGATACCCCACAGTCAGGTATGAGCCACCATTTGAAAATACTCGCCACCGCAGGGCTGGTCGCAACAAGACGCGAAGGTAACTCTATTTTTTATCGCCGCGCCATGATCGCCAGCGATCATCCGCTGAGCGAACTCACTAGCGCACTGTATGAGACCATCGATGGCGTAGACTTGTCCGAGCCCGCGGCGAAAAGAGCCCAGACCGTGCACAGTGAACGGGCGAGTCGGTCCCGGACATTCTTTGGTCGCAATGCTGAACGACTTCGAGACAACCAAAATCTGATCGCTGAATTCGGCCAGTACAAAACCAGCGTGGCTGAACTGCTCGCTAATGAACAAATCCCTGCCAGCGGCCGCGCTCTTGAGGTCGGTCCCGGAGACTGTGAACTCATCAACCACCTGGCAGAACATTACAACCATGTGACGGCGATCGACAATTCGCAGATCATGCTCAGTCGAGCCCAGGCCGTGATTGACCCAGCTCACAGCCATAAGGTGGTATTCCAACACGCTGACATTGATCAGACTGTCGAAGCACTGTCTAGCAATAAGGGCGCTCAGAGCAAGACGCCTCAGAATAAGCGCTTTGACCTGATGGTCCTCAACATGGTGCTCCATCATATGGCCTCGCCCGCCGCCGTATTCGCCAGCGCCAGCCAATTGCTGACACCGGGCGCCTGCCTGCTGATCGCCGACCTATGCCCTCACGATCAAGACTGGGCCAGGGAGGCCTGCGGCGACTTGTGGCTCGGCTTTGAGCCAACAGATCTCGATGCCTGGGCGCTAGATGCTGGCCTGACCCGCGGTCAGGGCATCTACCTCGGACTCAAAAACGGTTTCCAAATTCAGGTTCGCCTGTTCCATCAACCCAAAACACCACCAAGATAGAGAGGATTTATGAGCAACCCCGATTATAAAGTCGCCGACATGAGCCTAGCAGCCTTCGGTCATGCCGAAATTTCACTGGCAGAAGCAGAGATGCCCGCACTGATGACGTTGCGCAGCAAGTACAAAGCAGAGCAACCGCTCAAAGATGCCCGCATCATGGGCTGCATCCACATGACTATCCAGACAGCCGTATTAATGGATACCCTGGTTGAGCTCGGCGCCGAGTTGCGCTGGTCATCATGCAACATCTTTTCTACCCAGGATCATGCCGCGGCAGCTATGGCCGACAAGAACATCCCAACTTTCGCCTGGAAGGGTGAGACGGAAGAAGAGTTCCTGTGGTGCATCGAACAGACTATCCTCAAAGACGGCGTGCCTTGGGATGCCAACATGATTCTTGATGATGGCGGCGACCTGACTCAGATGGTGCACGACAAGTACCCAGACATGCTGACCAAAATTCACGGCATTACTGAAGAGACAACGACTGGCGTGCATCGTCTGATAGAAATGATGGCGAAGGATGAACTCAAAGTACCCGCCATCAACGTCAACGACTCTGTCACTAAGTCTAAGAACGACAACAAGTACGGCTGTCGTCACAGCTTGAACGATGCCATCAAGCGCGCCACCGATATGTTGATGGCCGGCAAGCGTGCCCTGTGCATCGGTTATGGCGATGTGGGCAAGGGCTCTGCTGCAAGCTTGCGTCAGGAAGGCATGATTGTCCGGGTTGTTGAAATTGACCCCATCTGCGCCATGCAAGCCTGCATGGACGGCTATGAAGTGGTCTCGCCATACATCAATGGTAATAACACTGGCAAGTTCGAAGATATCGATAAGCGCCTGCTGGCTGAAACAGACTTGATCGTCACCTGCACAGGTAACGTTAACGTGTGTGATCAAAACCTGCTGCGCAGTGTTAACAGCAACGCTATTGTCTGCAACATCGGTCACTTCGATAACGAGATTGATACAGTATTCATGCGTGAAAACTGGCGTTGGGAAACCGTTAAACCACAAGTTGACAAGATCTACCGTAGCGAAGACCCGAAGGACTACATTATTTTGTTGTCAGAAGGTCGTCTGGTGAATCTAGGCAACGCCACGGGTCACCCTTCACGCATCATGGACGGCTCTTTCGCCAACCAAGTACTGGCACAGATGTACCTGTTCGAGCGTAAGTGGGCCGATCATGACCCGCAGCAGCGCCAGCCCATCAATGTTGAAGTGCTGCCTAAGGCGCTTGACGAAGAAGTCGCCAGCTACATGGTTAAGGGTTTCGGCGGCATCGTTACACGTCTGACTAACACCCAGGCAGAGTACCTTAATGTGAAGCAAGACGGTCCGTTCAAGACCGAAACTTACAAGTACTAGCCCAAGTACTTGAGCAATGCAGGTCTCGCACTCCCGGACCTGTATACATTGCGCGGCTTATAGCGACGCCGCGCTGAAGAAACCAGGCCCCGCGTCTGGTTTTTTTTGCACGAAAACCTGCCTCGACTCAGATTCATCAATCAGCGACAATGCCTAACTGACATCTAAACTGGATATCCGGCCCATGCGCCAGGAACTCAAGGATTTACTCGACCTGCTCGATCTTGAACAGATTGAGGTCAATATGTTTCGCGGCGTCAGCCCTAAAGAAGGCTGGCAGCGAGTCTACGGCGGGCAGGTGCTAGGCCAGGCACTGGTCGCCGCATCACGCACCGTCGAAGACGTCACCCGCAATGCGCATTCCTTGCATGGCTATTTCCTGCGCCCTGGCGACACCACAATACCCATCATTTACCGCGTCGACCGTATTCGTGATGGTAAAAGCTTTACGACCAGACGAGTTGTAGCGTTGCAGAAAGGTCGAGCCATTTTTAATATGGCCGCGTCGTTTCAGGTCGCCGAACCGGGTCTCGAGCACCAATTTGATATGCCAGACATCAAGCCGCCAGAAGAATGCGCGAGCTTTGCCGAGATGCGCCAGCAGTATGCCGAGGAAATACCCCCCGCCTATCAGGCCTCGATTAATCGGCCGCAGCCTATTGATATGCGCTTTGCCGAGCCCTTCAATGAATTCAAACCGAAGATCATGCCGCCTTACCAACACTGCTGGATCAAAACGACTGACACCATGCCCGAGGATATTCGTCTGAATCAGTGCTTGCTAGCCTATGCATCGGATATGACACTGATCGACACAGCGGCAAGGCCCCACGGCGTGGCCTGGACCGACAACAACGTTCAGGTTGCCAGCCTCGATCACGCCATGTGGTTTCACCAGCCATTTCGCACAGACCAATGGCTGCTATACGCCCAGGACAGCCCTTTTGCCGGCGGTTCGCGAGGCCTGAGCCGCGGCACTTTCTATACGCAAAGCGGCCAACTAATTGCCTCAGTAGCCCAAGAAGGTCTTATGCGGGTGCACGAGGACGACTAACGATAACCGAAAGTCGTATTACCTTTATCGAGGTCGGCATAGCGATCACGCAACAAAGTTTGGCGCGTCTCCAGTGACATCCATTCACCGTCGATCATGATTTTTGTCGGCCGACTCGTCACTTCCAAAGGATCACCATCCCAGACCAGCACATCTGCTACCCGGCCCGGCGCCAGCGCGCCATAGGCCTTATCGACTCCCCAAATCATAGCGGGATTAATAGTCATCGCGTTGACCGCATCTTGCCAGGCCAGACCATAGGCTACGGCAACACCAGCCCCCTGAGTTAACGAGCGCGATTCAGTGAACACGTCCTCGGTCATAAAGGCGACCATCACGCCCGCCTCGACCAGCAGTGCCGCGTTGTCAAGACGAGCGCCTATTTGATCGAAGCTCGAGGGCAGATTATCCATAGGGTTGATTATCACGGGAATCTTTTGAGCCACCAATATCGGCGTCACCTTCCAGGCCTCGCGACCGCCAATCACGATGAGTTTCAGATGGTAGGGATCTAGCTGGCGTAGTATCGTTTCAATATCAGCAGCACGGTCAACGTGAATCGCCAGCGGCTTCACCCCTTGGATGATAGGCAGCAATGCCTTCAAGTCACGCTCTGACTGTCGCAGTTCCCGCAAATCGCCTGACTGATATGCCGCCGTATTATTGCTGTACAACGCCGCTTCATCTAGCGCGTCCAGCAAATCAGTGATCGCTTTGGACCGCGACCCACCACTGAACTGACTAGCTTTTTCAGTAAGATCAACAAACACGGCATTGTTATCACGCATTATCATGCCCGGCTTACCCGCCAAGCCAATGATCGCGCTTTGCCCGGCCATATTGCTTGATTTAGCGTTCGGTCGCACAAGCGCGCGCGTCACACCCTGAACACGCATCATGGGAATCAAACTAGAAAACCGATTTAAGCCTAAGCTAACTTGAAACCCGGCACCCATGTCGGTCCCGCGCAGCTCATAGTCACGATTGTCGATACCACCGCCCACCTCCAACAAGCCCACAGTCGTGCTTGAATCAAAAAATCCCGCCGTGACATATGCGCCATCAACATTAACAACTTCAGCATCGGCAGCCATACCTTTGGGACGGCCCTGCGCCACGATACTGACAATGCGCCCATCACGAACCAGTAAGCTGGCCCCTGTTAATATACCCTGACGGGTACCGGTCACCAATCGCGCATTGGCGACAAGGATATCGGCCGCCATCGACGGTAGAG
>JBLHRT010000216.1:0-5128 GCA_047626255.1 Candidatus Azotimanducaceae bacterium | reverse complement strand
TTTATCGCGATCCCCTTCATCTTGCACCAAGTCTGGAGCTTCATCGCACCGGGACTGTACTCCAGCGAGAAACGCCTGGCAGTACCCCTGCTGACCTCCAGCGTGTTGTTGTTTTACGGGGGCATCGCTTTCGCCTTTTACGTAGTATTCCCCTTGATTTTCGGCTTTTTCACCAGCGCCGCACCGGAGGGTGTAACGGTCATGACCGACATTAATCGGTATCTCGATTTTGTATTAAAACTGTTTTTCGCTTTCGGGCTGGCATTTGAAATTCCTATCGCTACCTTGTTGCTGGTCTGGACCGGAGCGACGACCGTCGCCAACCTGCGCGCCAAACGACCTTACGTCGTGGTTGGCTGCTTTATTGTCGGCATGCTGCTCACGCCTCCAGACATTATCTCGCAATTATTGCTGGCGCTGCCGATGTGGGTACTGTTTGAAATCGGCATTCTCTTCGCTGCCCTAATCAACAAAAGCGACGCCGATGCCGAAGAACAAACACCCTGATCACCAAACTTAGGCGCCCCTATCAACGTTGATAATCAAGCTTGCGATCACAGCGCACGCGCACTATCTTAGTTCACGATCGTCAATCACACTTTTTTATGATCGCCATGCATCATACTCAATGAACCGCCAGGGAGATAACTGTGACTATAATTGATACCGGAACCGAAGATTTACTCGCGAGCCTAGATAACGGCATCGCTACCCTCACGTTGAATAGACCCGATGCGCGTAATGCCATGTCGGATGAAATGAATGCCGCGTTACAATCCCTGCTCGCAGACTTTGAACTCGACCCAGCCGTGAAGTGCATTGTCTTGACAGGCGCAGGCAAAGGCTTCTGTGCCGGCGGCGACGTTAAGGGCATGGCCGCTTCAGGAGACGGCACCGTGGGCGACAACAGTATCGACGGCGCGATACACCGCCAGCGTGTTAACCAGCGCGCCACTGCTGGCAAGCTCTACAAGATGCCAAAGCCCACCATCGCCGCATTGCCTGGCGCTGCCGCAGGCGCTGGCTTGTCACTCGCATTAGCTTGCGACTTGCGCATCATGAGCAGCAGCGCGATTATGACCACCGCTTTTGCCAGGGTCGGTTTTTCCGGCGATTATGGCGGCACCTACTTTATGACGCAATTGATCGGCGCAGCCAAAGCGCGGCAACTGTATTTCCTGTCGGATAGAGTCAGCGCCACTGAGGCACTCGATCTGGGCCTGACAAACTGGGTCTGCGATCCCAATGAACTGCAGGAGAAGACACGAGAGATAGCTACACGTCTGGCCAACGGCCCCACCGTCGCCTATCGCTATATGAAGGAAAATCTTAATCGCGCCATCAGTGGCGACGTAGATGACTGCATGGATCTTGAGGCAACCCATCATGTTCACTGCGGACAAACAGAAGATCACCGCAACGCAACGAAAGCATTTGTGGCAAAGCAAGAACCCGTGTTCCACGGGAAATAACTGCCGGGGCTAGCTCTCTAATAACCGCCGGGACTAGCTCTCCAATAGAAATGTCACAGGCCCGTCATTCTCGAGTCGCACTTGCATGTCAGCACCAAAAATTCCAGTGGCGACAACAGCGCATCGAGTCCGGGCACGGGCGACAAAATCATCAAAGAGTATTTCCGCATCAGCAGGCGGCATCGCCGCAGAGAACGAGGGGCGCAGGCCTTTTTGGGTATCGGCTGCGAGGGTAAACTGGGAGACGATCAACAACCCTCCTTGCACATCAGCAAGACTCAAATTCATGTGTCCTACCGTGTCAGGAAAGACACGGTAGGCAATGACTTTGTTGAGCAGTTTATCAATGTGCTGCGGTGTATCAGCTTTCTGCACACCTAAGAGGAGCAGCAAGCCACGCTCAATCTCACCGACCACATTGCCGTCGACCACCACGCAGGCGTGACTGACGCGCTGGATAAGACCCCGCATAACCGGCCCTGACTAGACGTTAAAGTCTGATTCGAAACGCAACGCCATATCTCGGGTTGCTCGCACCAACGCATCAATCATGGGCGGTTCCGTCGCAGAATGGCCGGCCTCACGTACCAGGTAAACCTGAGAGACAGGCCACGCCGTGTGTAAATCGTGAGCGCCTTGAACCGGGCAAAGAACATCATAGCGGCCATGCACGATGATCCCTGGAAGATCCTGAATTTTGTCGATCGCGTTCAGAATCTGGTTATCTTCCAGGAAACAGCCATTGGTAAAGTAGTGCACCCCAATTCGACTGCGCGCCATAGCCCTGTGTGGATCGGTAAAGTGTTTCACCAGTCGTGGATTCGGCTGTAATGCCGAGCAGTCAGCCTCCCAGCGAGACCATGCTTTCGCTGCACCCATGCGCGCAAGCTCATCGGTACCGTTGATGCGACGCTTGTACGCGGCCAGATAATCTTGGCGCTCTGATGGCGGAATGGGGCTGGTGAAATCTTCCCAATGATCCGGGTAAAATTTACAGGCACCATCTTGGTAGATCCAGTCGATATCGGCTTGCCGACCCAGAAAAATACCGCGTAGCACTAGGCCCAACACATTGTCGGTATACGCCTCGGCGTATAGCAAACTGAGCATAGCGCCCCAGCCACCGCCAAATATCACCCATTTATCAATGCCGAGAAAATCGCGAATCTTTTCCATATCAGCAACAAGATCAGCGGTGGTGTTGTCTTTTATTTCGCTATGTGGCTTGGATCGCCCTGCCCCACGCTGATCAAACAAGATGATGCGATATTTTTGCGGGTTAAAGAAACAACGACTGTCGAACTCACAACCCGAGCCAGGACCTGAATGCACAAACAACACAGGAATACCATCAGGCGTACCACTCTCGTCAATGTACAGAGAGTGGGTATCGCCAACCTCCATCATGTGCCGGGCGTATGGCTTAATTTCAGGGTAGAGTGGCAGCATTGACAGACTTCCTTAGGCGACCTGTTCCCGGCCTGCACGTTTACGTTCGTTCTCGGTCAACAGCTTCTTACGAATCCTGAGACTGGTGGGCGTGACCTCAACGAGCTCGTCATCTTCAACAAACTCAATTGCCTGCTCTAACGTATGCCGGATAGCACCCGTCAACGTAATTGCCTCATCAGTACCTGACGCCCGTACGTTAGTCAGCTGCTTGCCTTTCAGCGGATTTACCATCAAATCGTTGCCGCGTGAATGCAAACCAATGACCATACCCTCATAGACTTCTTCATTCGGCAGAATAAACATCCGACCGCGAGCCTGCAGGTTGAAGATAGCAAATGCCAGCGCTTTACCGCTTGCCATTGATACCAGTACACCATTGGTGCGCCCTGACATATCCTGGCTCATGACGTCGCCATAATGGGAGAAGATACTGGTCATAATACCTGTACCTGAAGTCATGGTCATAAAGGCACCACGGAAACCAATCAGACCACGTGTCGGGATCTGGTATTCAATCCGCACGCGACCTTTACCGTCAGGGATCATATTCTCCAGAACCCCTTTACGGCGTCCCAGCTCTTCCATTACCGAACCCTGGTGCGTCTCTTCAATATCAAGCAGCACATTCTCGAACGGCTCTTGACGCTTACCTTCAGACTCCCGAAAGATAACCTCAGGACGGCCTACAGCCAGCTCGAAGCCTTCACGGCGCATGGTTTCGATCAGTACCGCCAGGTGCAATTCACCCCGGCCAGAGACCTTGAATCGGTCAGCACTGTCTGTGTCTTCCACGCGTAAAGCAACATTGTGGATAAGCTCACGCTCTAGTCGCTCGCGAATGTTACGACTGGTGACAAATTTGCCCTCGCGACCCGCGAATGGTGACGTATTGACCCGAAAAGTCATCGATATAGTCGGCTCATCAACCACCAGTGGTGGCAGCGCCTCGACATTGTCTGGGTGGCACAAGGTGTCAGATATTTTCAGCCCCTCAATGCCCGTGATACAAACAATGTTACCCGCCTCAGCACCATCGACCTCGACTCGATCGAGCCCTTGGTAACCCATGACCTGCAGGACTTTACCTTTCTTGATATTGCCATCGGCACCGATAACGGCGACCTGCTGGGCTTTCTTAACCTGCCCACGAACGATACGGCCAAGCCCGATAACACCCACATAACTGTTGTAGTCCAGCGCACTAATCTGCATCTGGAAAGGGCCATCCGCTTCTACTTCGGGCTCTGGCACATGGTCAAGAATCGCTTGCAAGAGCACGCTGAGGTCTTCGCCGATAGCGTCCATGGACAATCCGGCCTTGCCTTGAATGGCTGAACCATAAATAACGGGGAAGTCGAGTTGCTTATCATTGGCACCCAGCTTATCAAAAAGCTCGAAAACCTCGTCAACTACCCAGTCTGGTCGGGCACCCTCACGGTCGATCTTGTTGATCATGACAATGGGGTTCAGACCATTGGCAAACGCCTTACTCGTCACAAAGCGCGTTTGCGGCATGGGACCATCGACGGCATCAACCACCAGTAGTACCGAGTCAACCATCGAGAGGATACGTTCAACCTCACCACCAAAGTCAGCGTGACCCGGCGTGTCGACGATATTGATACGATGACCCTGCCATTCAATCGCCGCGTTTTTGGCGAGAATCGTGATGCCACGCTCTTTCTCAAGATCGTTGGAATCCATCAGGCGTTCAACCTGCTCGTCGCCACGATGCAGGGACCCGGACTGCTGCAGCAGCTTATCGATCAATGTGGTCTTGCCGTGGTCAACGTGGGCAATGATTGCGATGTTTCTTAGTTTCTGACTCATGACTACTCCGTTCAACGACGCGGTATTATACAGACTGTCAAGAGATTTAGACATCTACATTTCAACTAATGCAGATCTCCGAACATTACACGGTCGACGCACTCTTATCGTGCATAACTATAAATCTCATTTTAGCATGCCTAACCACCAGCACAGCTACCGCCATGGCTGCCTCAAACATCGTCTGCGAACGACAATCTATCATTCAGACAGAGGACTGCCTGCCTTAATGTGGTGCAGCATATGCAGGGCACGCACCTTATTGGTGCATATTGGCGCGATATCGAGCTAGCCAGATCATCTGCAGCCCCCACAATGCAAGGCTTTATTATTCATGACGGATGGCATAATCTTTGCTCTTCTACACTGCACCA
>JBLHRT010000215.1:0-5147 GCA_047626255.1 Candidatus Azotimanducaceae bacterium | reverse complement strand
CCTTCGAAGGCAATAGTTCGGCGGTGTGGTTCGATGGCAACTACTCTGAATATGAAGCGGATCACAAGAAACGTCGGGGAGATGCTGGCCCGACCCGAGTCAAATACAAGAAGCTCGCCTAGACGCCGCCACCATCAGGCGTCAATAGCCTCAAGGGCGTCCTGCAACTTGGCTACGCCCGTGATCTTCATGCCCTTGATGGGTTGTTTGGGCAGATTGGCCTTAGGCACGATAGCATGGCGAAAGCCATGCTTGGCGGCTTCCCGCAACCGGTCCTGGCCATTCGGCACGGGCCGGATTTCACCGGACAAACCCACCTCACCAAAACAGATCATGTCCATGGGTAGGGCCCGATCTCGAAAGCTTGAAACCACGGCCAGCAGCAAGGCAAGGTCGCTGCTGGTTTCGGTAACGCGAATGCCACCCACCGCGTTGACGAACACATCTTGGTCACCCACTTGCAGGCCCCCATGGCGATGTAAAACTGCCAGCAACATAGCCAGTCTATTCTGCTCAAAACCGACGGCAACACGCCGCGGATTGCCCAGCGCACTGGTATCTACCAAGGCCTGAGCCTCCACCAACAAAGGCCGGGTACCCTCCCAGACCACCATCACAATACTGCCAGGGGCCGCCTCTTCACCCCGGGACAAAAAGATTGCCGAGGGATTAGACACCTCTGCCATACCCTTTTCTGTCATCGCAAAGATACCCAGTTCATTAACGGCGCCAAAGCGATTCTTGCTCGCTCGCAATGTGCGATAGCGCCCGTCGTTGTCACCCTCGAGCATCACAAAGCAGTCAATCATATGCTCCAGCACCCGAGGACCGGCAAGATTACCTTCTTTGGTGACATGCCCAACCAACAATAGAATCGTGTCGGTGCGCTTGGCCTGCTGGATCAGTAACGACGCACTCTCGCGCACCTGGGAGACACCTCCTGGCGCTGAATCCAGCCCATCTAAATACATCACCTGAATCGAGTCGATGACAATCAGCTTAGGCTTCATCTCGTCCCAGGTGGCAATAATCGCCTCTACATTGGTCTGCGCCATGACGTTAAGTTTGTCGACAGGCAACTGCAGGCGTCGCGCTCGCATAGCGATCTGTGCCAGGCTTTCTTCGCCGGTGACATACAGGGCCTGGTGTTGCTCGGCCAGCTTGCACATGGTCTGAATGAGCAGGGTGCTCTTGCCGGCGCCGGGGCTGCCAGAGATCAATACCGCCGAACCGGGTACCAGACCGCCACCGAGCACCCTGTCAAACTCCTGAGACCCGGTGCTCAGGCGCGGTATATCCTGAGCGGCGACCTCGCCGAGAATACTGGCCGCCGCCAACTGCCCGGCAAACCCCTGTTTGCGCACGCTGCGCGCGGTGTCTTCTATGGAGAGTCGGGTCAGAGTATTCCAAGCCTTACATTCACCACACTGGCCCTGCCATTTGGGACTCTCAGAGCCACAATCGTTACAGACGTAGACTGTTTTTGACTTCGCCATGACCTGGCTTACTCCTGGTGTGGGTGCGGATGAGCCGATGGGCTATCAGTTGACGGGCCAGTTGACGGGGTTATATATTCACGCCTTACGCGGCTTGTAAGGCGTGACATCAGGGTATAACCGATCGTATTGATGAGTGCGGCGACCTCATCCACAGGCAATTGAGGTCCCCACAGCTGCGCGCGCGCACCCGGCTTGACGGGCAGGGCGCCGATATCTACCATCAATGTGTCCATGGAGATACGGCCGACGATCGGACAACGCTGACCACCAATCAATACAGGCATAGCATCCGGCACCTCACGGGGGTAACCATCGGCATAGCCGATACCAATGACCGCAACCCGGGTATCCACAGCCGCACGCCATATACTACCGTAACCAATGGCCTCACCGGCGGCCACAGGGCTCACCGCCAGTATCGGCGCCGTCAATGTCATCGCCGGACGCAATGCTGGCAGAGCCTTGCCCGTCGGCGAGCTGCCATAAAGCATAATACCAGGCCGAATCCAGTCGAAGTGATTGTCATGTGAACCCAGAATCGCGCCAGAGTTAGCCAGACTACACGGTAGGTCAGTGTCGCCGGTCACCTGCTTAAACACCGCCAGCTGCTGCAGGTTCAATGCATGCTCAGCGCTATCGGCGTTAGCCAGATGGCTGATTAGGCACACCGGATTAAAGTGGCGCGAATGCAGCACGGCGGTAAAGTCTGTGGGCGTAAACCCAAGTCGGTGCATGCCCGAATCAAGCTTTAGCCAGATCGCCAGGTCTGTGCAGTTTTCATCCGCCAATAGATCGAGCTGGTATTGGGCATGCACGGTGGGCGTCAGCTCAGCCTGCCGACAGGCCATGAGCTCCTGAGCGTCGAGAAAACCTTGCAAGACGACGATGGGCAACTCAACCCCCAAAGCGCGTAACTGCTGACCCTCATTGACGCGGGCGACGCCAAAAGCATCAATCCCTTGCAAACGCTGCACGAGTCCGTCAATACCGTGCCCGTAAGCATTGCCCTTGACCATGGCCAGAAGCCTAGCCCGGGGTGCCCGGCTTTTGGCAAGATCGATGTTATGCTGGATGGCGTCGAGATCAACAAGGGCAATCGGCGTATTACTCATACGCGTAATCGTCATATCCCTGGGCAAGATCTTCAAACTTGGTGTATTGACCGATAAAGGCCAGCTTCTTGCGGCCGATAGGCCCATTCCGCTGCTTAAGAATGATGGCCTCGGCGACCCCTTTCTCGGCATCATCGTGATAAACCTCATCCCGATAAATTGCCAAAATCAGGTCAGCGTCCTGCTCGATGGCACCAGACTCACGCAAGTCAGACATGATGGGGCGTTTGTCAGGCCGTTGCTCGAGACTTCGATTGAGCTGCGACAATGCAATCACAGGGCACTCGAATTCCTTGGCGATACCCTTCAAACTACGGGATATCTCTGAGATTTCAGTGGTTCTGTTATCCGTCGTTCCGGTCACCTGCATCAATTGTAGGTAGTCGATAACGATTAATCCTATTGCCCCATGTTCACGGGCGATGCGCCGGGTTCTGGAGCGTATCTCGTTGGGTGAAAGGGCGGCTGTGTCATCGATAAACAGGGGCTTGTCGTTCAGCAAAGTGACGGCAGAGGTCAGGCGCGGCCAGTCATCATCGGACAGGTTACCGCTGCGAATTTTCGATTGGTCGATACGCCCCAAGGAAGACAACATACGCATGATCAGCGAATCTGCGGGCATCTCCATACTGAACACCAGCACCGGCTTGTCGCCACCGAGTGCGGCACTTTCGGCAATATTCATAGCGAAACTTGTCTTCCCCATGGAGGGCCGACCGGCAACAATCACCAAGTCGCCTTTCTGCAGCCCCATGGTCATCTCATCAATGTCCCGGAAGCCCGTGCTCAGGCCTGTCAGAGCACCCTTGGTCTGGAACAACTCATCAATACGCTCTACGGCCTTGGTCAAGACACTACGCACCGATTGCGGCCCGCCAGTACTAGGCCGTGAATCACCAATCTGGAAGACTTTGGATTCCGCCATATCAATCAGTGCGGCACTGTCGCGACCCTCTGGATTAAAGCCACTGTCGGCAATATCGTGAGCAACAGCAATGAGCTTACGCACCGTCGCCCGTTCGACCACGATGGTCGCATAGGCACGAATATTTGAGGTGGTAGGAATGCTGTTAGCAAGGTCCGACAGATAAGCGATACCACCGACACTGCCTAGCTCGTTGACCGCATTGAGTGATTCAGAAATGGTAATAATATCGAGGGGTTTGTTCTGCTCCACCATGGTTTGCATACAGCGGAAGATGATACGGTGGTCACCACGATAAAAGTCATCGGCACCCAATATACTCGAGATCTGGTCAAAGGCTTGTTCATCAAGCATCAAACCTCCCAGCACCGAGCGCTCTGCCTCGAGGGAGTGAGGCGGAACCTTAAGGGTCGCAGTACTAATGTCGTCGAGTGCTATAGCCAATGTGTCGCCGCGCTAACGTTGAACGGGGCGTTAAGACTACCCTGCTGGAAGAAAAGTTGCCAAGCTTGCGTTGACCGGCACCTGTCGACCAACAGCCTCGATGAGGGGCTTCGCTGCCAAAAAAGCGGTGAGTCAGGTCGGGCAGCGTGAACGCGACCCAGCGTGACTCAGCTCAATACTCAGGCCTCGGCGATGATGCCGACTTTGAGTATCACATTCACTTCAGTGTGCAGGTGAATGTCGACATCATGCTCGCCTAGATCACGGATCGGGCCACCAGGCATGCGAACTTCACTCTTTTCGATATCGACACCCTTAGCGAGCACGGCATCAACAATGTCACGTACAGTGATAGAACCAAACAACTTGCCCTCGTCACCAGACTTGGCAGTGATGGTCACTTCCAGCGCACTGATCTTAGCGCCACGGGCGTTGGCGGTTGCCAATCGTTCGTCAGCCAACAGTTGCAGCTCAGCACGACGGACTTCAAATGACGCAATATTGTCCTTAGTGGCCGGTACTGCCTTTTTCTGTGGCATCAAATAATTACGACCATAGCCCGACTTAACCGAGACCTTGTCACCCAAATCGCCCAGATTGGCGACACGTTCTAACAGAATTACTTCCATTTCTTAATCCTCTCGATCAACTCGAAAATTCTTTCTTAAGTCAAACCAGCTGTCCATCAGCGCCAGAGACGCAAGTAGTGGTGAAACAAGCTGATACATAACAATCAAAATTACATAAAACCCACCGAGCCAATGCCCGGAAAATCCTTTAATACCCACGAACCAATGCACCCAGCCAATAGCAGCCATCACCAGGGGCACCGTTAACAAGGGTACCCAACGTATCGCTTGGGGCGTGCCCAGAGCAACGCAGACCACCAGCAAAATCACCAATGTCGCGGCAATTGGCACTGGCAAGCGCAGCTGGTGAAATTCCTGTCGCAACCCACCCGGGTTATACAACTGACTTTGCCACCAACGTGCCAAGATTAGAAAACCAATCATGGCATAGGCTTGCCCCATGGCGAACAAGCCCATAATCACCTGTCGACCCAGCGCTTCTTGCTCCGCCGATGAGCTGTCAACGTTGCCATCTTTACTGGCCAGCTCTAGATACCATTTCACTAACACGTCTAAATCTGCATCAACGAGTTGTTCA
>JBLHRT010000214.1:0-5158 GCA_047626255.1 Candidatus Azotimanducaceae bacterium | reverse complement strand
GTCGATGTGATCCAAGATCTTCTGAATTATGTCTGGATCAGTAACCCTAAGGCGGGACCCGTCCGATAACGCGCATGGCGCCACCACACAATGGACGTACGGTCATATCAAGATTAAAGACTCGTTTTTAAGTCGCTGAGCCCAGGTCAGTTGTGTCGATATAGTTCAAGATCTGCTGTTTCGGAAAAACGCCTGTCGCCGACATCGGCTGGCAACATCCGTTACCGACTAGCAGTCACACCAGCAAAGCGAGAGAAAGGTAAACAAAGGGGTGATTTAAAAGAAGACAAAACTCCTGATGAATGGCGAACGGCCATGACCTGGGCTCAGCGGTTAAAAAGAGAGCTTACCAACAGTAGGCGCTTTAGGCGATATTGATGTGGAAACTTGCTCTCGTTGCGGTGGTGCAGTTAAGGTCATCGCCTGTATCGAAGATCAACAGGTCATTGACAAGATTCTGTCCCATCTTAAGAAAAAGGACGGGTTACCACTATCGCCCGACGCTTTGCCAGAAGGCAGAGCCCCTCCGCAAACCCGCTTGCTTGGCTGACAGCAGGATAGTTTGATAATACGGCTAGCTGGCACCAATAGGCGGCGGTCATAGCTATTGGCTAATGACAGCTTCTGCTTGAAATGACGAAAAAATTCTTGAGAAATAGTTAGGATTGCTGGGAATCCGGCTAATAAGACGAGGGTTTATTGAATATTGGAGATAACTTTGAAAATTGACACCAGTGGATAGGGCTTTTATCCTTTTTATACTTCCCAATGAGAAATTTTACACTATGTACAGCGTATCTGGCTCGTCAAAACCAGCGCGGCTTATTTTGTTGTTGCTGCTCGCAACGATCGTGGGCTTCGCCAATGCTGAAGGCCGCGCAACCGAAGTGGCATCTGGACAATATGAGCTTCAGTCAGGCGCTCTAGTGCGTTCTTATTTGTTACATGTACCCAAGCAATTGATGCAGCCTGCGCCACTTGTGATCGTCATGCATGGCTACACGGGGTCCGCAGATAGCATCATGTCTTATTCAGGCATGAATGAGGTCGCGGACGAAGAAGGTTTCGTTGTGGTCTACCCACAAGGCACGGTCGATCTGCAAGGTAACGCGTTTTTCAATGTTGGGTACGAGTTCCACTCTGACTCCTCAGTGGATGATCTACAGTTTATTCGCGATCTCGTCGCACACCTGCAAGGCGAGCTAGCCCTCAATCCAGACAAGGTCTTTGCAACCGGTATGTCAAACGGCGCGGATATGAGTTATCTGCTTGCATGCCAAGCATCAGATCTTATTCGTGCAGCTGCCCCAATCGCAGGCATAATGATGAAAGCAACCTTTGAAACTTGTTCGCCCAGCAGACCGCTACCCATATTCGAAGTTCACGGCACTAAAGATGAGATATCGTTATTCACTGGTGACATGGAAAATTCCGGTGGGTGGGGGCCTTATCTGGATTTGCCGGCGACGATTGCCTTGTGGGTAGCGCTCAACGAGCTAACGCTCACGCAGTCGAGCAAGTTGCCAGATAATTCAGCCAATGACGGTAGCCACATTATTTTCGATCGATATTGGTCTGAGTCACATGATAACGAAGTCTGGTTTTACAAGGTTATCGAGGGGGAGCACCATTGGCCCGGTGTACAACTCGATTGGTGGAGAAATCCACTGGCGTGGTGGTACTTTCGCAACGCCAACCAAGATGTAGATACGAGCCGTGTGGTATGGTCGTTTTTTAAGACCATGTCTGACTGACTAAGCTATATACAAAGACTGTTTGCAAAGACTGTTTGCAAAGGCTATGTGATTGCTCATGAGTTGTGCCATCTGCTGCACTATGACCACTCAGTACAGTTCTGGAAAGCACTGGGGCAGGTTATTCCTGACGACACCGAGTGCAAGGAATGGTTAAAGACAAATGGGGTGGGTTTGGTACTTTAGACAGTTGAATTTGGTGTTAAATGTGTCTGATGATTTTATTGCTGACCTCGCCCCGGCCCCCTGTGTCAGGCTGGTTGTCACCCTCATTAACCCTCCATGCAATTTGAAAGGCTAATGTAGCATCTTGCAATATTAGGATATATTTATACTCTGTTTGAGTCTATGTGCCTAAATTCGCTGCTGAGGTGTTCTATTATGATATATATGAATGGTTTGGTGAGCTTAACCGGTGTTCGTGCCTCCCCCGCGGTTCTCAGTGCGCTTCTTTTTACGTTGATGATTGCGGCTTTTGTTGGCGCCACTGTCCACGCGACAGGGTCGGTTGAGAGGGGCGTGGTGGCGCGTCATCTCTTGCCACTATCACTCACAAAGGTGACGGAGGCGGTCTATGTAGCCGTTGGCGACACGAACGCGCCCACCTATGATAACGGCGGTCATAACAACAACCTCAGCGTCATACTCACCAGCGATGGAGTCGTGGTGGTGAATGGCGGCGATAGCTACCGGCTGGCGGCGCGCCTGCATCTCGCGATCAAACAGCTCACGCCTATGTCCGTGGTCTGGGTTGTCAACGAGAATGGACAAGGGCACGCCTTTTTGGGTAACAGTTACTGGCGAGATCAAGGGGCGACAATTATTGCGCATCAAGATGCGCTGGCGGTGATTGAGGAACGTGGTGCCGCTGTGCTGCGACAGATGCAGGAGCGTAATCGAGACAAGGCCGCAGGAACTTATGTTGCCGTGCCTGATATGGGCTTTGAGCATTCTTTGATATTGAACGTGGGCACAACCCGCGTGTTACTGACGACCTTTGGTGAGGCGCATTCGCCGGGTGATATTTCTGTCTGGCTCGATGATGAAAAGATATTGATAGCCGGCGATATAGCCTTCCACCAGCGACTATTGGCGATTTTTCCCGATACGCATGTCCCCGCCTGGATCATCTCTTTTGAGAAGATGGCGCAGCTAAAGCCACGAGTGGTGATACCTGGCCACGGTGAACCAACGGACATCAAGACGTTGCGGCAGACAACCCAGGGCTATCTGCAGTTTCTCACCCAACAGGTGCAAGCTATTCTTGAGACCGGTGATGGGCTTGCAGAGGCCTACGCCATTGATCAATCTGACTATGCTCACCTCAATACCTTTAACGAATTGGCGGTAAAGAATGCCGGTCGATTGTTTCAAACCATGGAAATGGCGTCTTTCTAGTGCGCTTATTACTATGGCTTAGCATGCTGTATATGGGGCAAGTACTGGCGACCCCCGTGCAGATTGAGTATGAGCGTCTGAGGTTGAATGGTAATCTGGTCGAGCCCGCTGCCCGCACATCAGGTCCAGTTTTTGTCATTGTGCACGGTACCTGGGGCCATGCCGGCATGGAGATTATTGAAGGCCTGCAAGCGCGCTTAGCGGATGAAGGGCAGGCCAGTTTAGCGATCACTCTAAGCCTGGGAGTTGATGACAGGCGTGGGTTTTTGCACTGTGAGCTGCCCATCAACGCGAACCATGGCGCAGCAGCGGACGAAATCAATCAATGGGTTAAGTACGCGCAAAGCCGGTGGGAGCTGATTGTGCTGGTCGGTCATTCCCGAGGTGGTAATCAGGTGATGCTGTATGAGCAAGTCTATCAGCACGTTGCTACACAAGCTGTCGAGCGTCTCGTGTTGATTGCGCCCATGACGTGGAATGCTGATGAGGCTGCAAAGGCCTATGAAGACAAGTACGGCGTGGTATTGCGTGAACGACTTGAGGCAGCGCAGGTGCAGCCAGACGAGCGTATTCATGCCGATTTATTGAATTGTCCGGGTGTTGACGTGCTCGGGAAAAATTTCTTGTCTTACTACAGCGCCGAGCCAAATCGAAATACAGCGACACTACTGGCGACAGTGGCACGTCCGGTGCTGGTATTCGAGGGCACTGAGGATTCCTTGGCTCAGGGCTTTGTGGTCCAAGAGGCGTTGGTTGCGGGGAATCCGCAAGTCACCGTGCAGTGGATTGAGGGTGCAGGTCACTTCTTTCGTGACCTGTACTCGGATGATTTGGTGGAGGCAATGCTTGAGTGGCTGAACCTATGATGCGCGTGTTAGCCATGCTGCTGTGTTGCTATGGCGCGGTGTGCGAGGCTGAGCCGGGCTCGGCCAATTCGCCGCATGTTATCGTTGCGGCGAAAAATCTCGCCCGGGAAGGCGCGCAGGCAATTGAGCAACGCCAGATATTCTTGCTGTATGTGTCTCGCCCCCAGTGCCCCTACTGCGCGGCGCTTGAAAAAGAGGTCTTGATGCCGATGCTCAAAAATCCATCATTGATGGCTAAGGTCCATCTGCGGGAGTTATCGTGGGATGCCGCCGGCGTTGTCGATTTCCAGGGACACGCGCGTAATGCGAATGCTCTGATAGAACAGCTTGCTATCCCCGGTGCGCCGACACTCTTGTTTCTTGACGGGGCAGGTCGTGAGTTGGCGCCATCAATTGTTGGTTATTACTCGCGGGATTTTTATTGGGTGTATTTCGAGCGAGCGGTTGCTCAAGCTTATGCTTTGGTGGCTGATAAAGCACAAAAAAAAGCGGCCCAATAGGCCGCTTTTCATCTTGATTAACTTCCTTCAGATCTCCGCATTTTCAGCGGATCCTTGGGAGGTTTCTATTTACCCGTCATGTAGGTAAATTCCATGCCGTAGAGGCGTGGCAAGGTCGTACCCGCTGACTGACGGAAGAACTCGTCTTCGCCGTTACGTAGAACCTGCAGTATACCAACATCATCAAACACGTTGTTGACGAAGGCAGACACTACCCATTGGTCATCGGCAGAGGTCCAGTTAACTCGCAAGTCTGTACGGCCATAAGAAGGCGCTTTTTCCCGATCATTCTCGAAAGGCGAGTAATAAACTTCATCTACCCAGCTGTAAGTACTTGAAAAATCAAGATTTGAGCCGCTCGACATAGCCACCCGATAAGAACCAAATACCGTGTACTTCACCTCTGGCACTTGCAACAGCTGATTGCCGTTGATATTTACATTCTGATTAGCGCCTGGGAAGAGTGAGTCTGGCTTGTCAAACCCCGCGGTATCCTTGATAAACAAATCTTCTGTATACTCGCTCGGCGTGAAACTAAAATTGCCTCCTAACGTGAGGTTATCTGTCGCTAACCACAAGGCTTCCGCCTCGATACCAGAGATTTTTGCACCTGGTGCTTCTAATACCGACGTTGACAAAC
>JBLHRT010000213.1:0-5201 GCA_047626255.1 Candidatus Azotimanducaceae bacterium | reverse complement strand
TACATCGATTTGAAGATGGCCGATGTGCAACGACTTGACTCAACGCCACACCCCGTTGAATTCGACATGTATTACAGCGTTTAAAACGGCAGTGTCTAGCCCCGAACGGTAGTCTCTCAGCAAGACCCTAAATCCCGCGACTCATCATCGTGGGATTTTTTTTGCCTATTCACAAAACCGCAAAGTCACACCAGCTGTGACGACTGCGCGCCCAGAGCGTACTACCCAGAAGTGAAAACGCACTATTTTGGTGCTAAACTACGATCTAATCGCCACGCCCTGCCTCAGAGCCCAGCAAAAGCATTACTAAACGACTCCTCATAATTGGTTCGAATATTGCTTGTCATTACGTGTTATTGCTCTTGATCAACAGCGCAATGACTGTGCGAGATTGCTCGCTGCATGTCATCGCGCACAACGCAATGACGGCCGCAGCGCTATAGAGACTGATACTAACTAGCAGTAATGATATATGACCGAGAACATACTCAATAGCCTGAACATCGGAATCCTGACGGTCGATCACGAACTCAGGCTGTCCTTTATCAATGCGTCAGCCGAAAGCCTGCTGGATATATCGTCTGCCCGCGCACTAGGGCAACCCATTGGCGATATCATCCAGAACCCTGCCGAAATAGAAGCGGTGCTTTATGATTCACTGCAGAGCGGGCAACCCTACACCCGACACCTAGCCGAGATACAACTCCATGACGGCCACAATGTGACTGTCGACTACACGATTACACCAGGCAACGATGCCGAATGGCCTAATTTGCTGATTGAATTCTATGCGCTCGACCGTTATCTGCGCATTGACCGCAACGAGGCCATCAGAGGCCAACAGGACGCGACTCGCCAGATGATTCGCGGCCTGGCTCACGAAATTAAGAACCCATTAGGCGGCATCCGAGGCTCAGCTCAACTGCTCGCCAGAGAGCTAACTGATCAGAATCACAAAGAATACACTGATATTATTATCACCGAGACCGATCGCCTGACATCCCTGGTCGACCGCCTGCTAGGACCGAAAACGGTACCCCGACCGGTGATTTGCAATATCCACGAACTGCTCGAGCGAGTGCGGATTCTCATCGAACTCGAATCTAAGACGGGCCTGAAAATTCATCGTGACTACGACCCCAGCATTCCCGAAATCACACTTGATCCAGAACTGATGATCCAGGTATTCCTCAATATCGCCAGAAACGCACTGCAGTGCTTAACCGATGTATCTAGGCCACGCCTACAATTTACGACCCGCACCCAGCGTCAGTACACCATCGGTTCGCAGCTGCATCGCATTGTTACCCGTGTCGATATCGTCGACAACGGCCCAGGCATACCCCTAGAACTGAAAGACCAATTATTTTTCCCCATGATTAGCGGCCGCGCTGACGGCACCGGCTTAGGACTTTCGTTTGCACAGGCAATCGTCCACCAACATCGGGGTCTCATAGAATTTGAAAGCGAACCCGGCAAAACCCGGTTTTCAATTATATTACCTATGGAGCAGAACTCATGATCGCAGCAAACAATGTTTGGGTCGTCGACGATGAACGATCAATCCGCTGGGTACTGGAAAAGGCCCTGACCCAGGAGGGCCTCAACGTCACCTGCTTTGAGGATGGCCAGTCTCTACTCAATAGCCTCGAGAGCGACAAGCCTGATGCCATTGTTAGCGATATACGCATGCCAGGTATCGACGGGCTCGACCTACTTGATCGCATCAAGCAGAACTGCCCTGAACTACCCGTCATCATCATGACTGCCCACTCGGATCTCGACAGCGCGGTCTCGTCTATCCAGGGTGGTGCGTTTGAATATATTCCGAAGCCGTTTGAGGTCGGCGAAGCCGTTGCTGTGGTCAAGCGAGCCATACGCCATCATCAGGAAACCGCTCCCATCAAGGAGGTCGTGGCTGAGGTTGATTCAGAAATCATCGGCAAGGCGCCCGCCATGCAAGAAGTATTTCGTGCTATCGGGCGCCTGTCCAAATCTAACGTGACGGTACTCATCAACGGTCAGTCTGGCACCGGCAAGGAGCTGGTCGCACAGGCCTTACACAAGCACAGCCCCCGTACTGGCCAGACATTTATTGCCTTGAATATGGCGGCTATCCCCCACGACCTTATTGAGTCGGAATTGTTTGGCCATGAAAAAGGCGCCTTTACCGGCGCCAACCAACTACGCAAGGGGCGGTTTGAACAGGCCGATCAAGGCACGTTGTTTCTTGATGAAATTGGCGACATGCCGGCAGAAACCCAGACACGCTTACTACGCGTACTGTCAGACGGCGAGTATTACCGCGTCGGTGGCCACGAACCCTTGAAGGCAGACGTACGTATCATCGCCGCCACGCACCAAAACCTTGAAGACTTGGTAAAGCAGAACCGTTTTCGAGAGGACCTGTTTCATCGCCTAAATGTCATTCGTATCCACATACCCACTCTACGCGAGCGCAAAGAGGATATACCCCTGCTGGCTAACTACTTCATGAAGGAAGCAGCACTGGAGCTAAACGAAAACGCTAAGATTCTCAAGCCTGAAACCGTCAGTTACATCACCGGCCTACCGTGGCCTGGAAATGTGCGACAACTAGAAAATTTCTGCCGCTGGATTACCGTCATGGCAACCGGCCGTGAAGTCGCCATTGATGATCTGCCGCCGGAACTACTGGAAGAAAGGGACCAGCCGGGACAAGGTGAAAACTGGGAGAAAAATCTCCGCACCTGGGCAACGCGTAAACTGGCCTTGCTCGAGCCATTCGACGAAGGTCTGCTCAACTCGGCTATTCCACGCTTCGAGCGCATTATGATTGAATCGGCGCTGAAGCAGACCGGCGGTCGCAAGCGCGATGCGGCACTGCTGCTAGGCTGGGGACGTAATACATTGACCCGAAAAATTAACGAACTGGGCATGGGCAGCGCTGTGATAGCAGAGGAACTGGATACGCTGTAGTCATAACGAACAAACCAAAGCCGGTCATATTCTGGCTGCGCCTACCCGCTGGGCTTAACGTTTAAGCCGCACCTGCATCGGGCGCCGGGCCTCAACATCACCAGCGCTGCAGAGACCCACAGACTCAACTGTGCAGTAGATCTCACTGCCAACAATAACAGGAGAACAAGTCACGATTGCCGTGCAACTGCTCACAGCCGGATCAGTAAAGGCAAGCGGTTGATTGCCACATGCAGACACCCCTGCAGGCGGAAAAGCCCGATTAGCCCCTAACCTAACGAGTGTCGCCTGTATGAGCTGCACGCAATCATTGTCCAAACGTTGTACACTTGCCCCGACGTTATGTACTTGTTAACACAATTCACGGAGGTAGGTGGTTGATTGCCGTCGCCCTGTTCGAGCCAGAGATTCCACCCAATACCGGTAACATTATTAGGCTCTGCGCCAATACTGGCACCCAGTTGCATATGATTCGCCCGCTGGGCTTTGAATTAGATGACAAACGCCTGCGCCGGGCCGGTCTTGATTACCATGAATGGGCCAATGTGCGCACCCATAACAACTTTGCCGAATTTCTGCAGGCCACACCCCACCGTCGCATATGGGCCATCACTACCCGCGGCAGCACAGCTTATACAGCGGCAGATTTTGATTCCCAAGACATCTTGCTATTTGGACCCGAGACCCGGGGCTTGCCCAAAGACCTACTTGACTCGATTCCCGCCCACCAGCACCTGCGTATTCCCATGCTGCCGACGAGTCGCAGCATGAACCTATCCAATGCTGTCTCGGTGGTAGTCTACGAAGCTTGGCGCCAGCAGGGCTTTACTGCCGGCGCGTAAGAACTCGCTGAGGGCTCTACATAAGAACCTTCGCTGAGGGCTCTACATAAGAACCTTCGCTGAGGGCTCTACATAAGAACCTTCGCTGAGGGCTCTACATAAGAACCTTCGCTGAGGGCTCTACATAAGAACCTTCGCTGAGGGCTCTCCACAAGAACCCTCGCTGAGGGCTCTAGTTAACAATCGTCTCGCTCTCAGCACGATCTTCCTGCTGCTGGGCGGCCATTTGCTGACGAGACTGCTCATAAATCGCATCGAAGTTAACCGGCGCCAGCATTAACGGAGGGAAACTGCCTTTGATGACCAGCGAATCTAGCGCCTCACGGGCGTAGGGGAACAGCACGCTGGGGCAAAAGCTACCCAGCGTCTGGGCCATAGCTTCTTCCGCCAGACCCTTGATCAGAAAGATGCCAGCCTGCTCAACTTCCGACAAGTAGACCACTTCATCATCTTCTTTTTTGACAGTCACAGTAACCCGCAAACCCACCTCAAATAGATCGTCTCCCACGGATTTGTGCTTCGAGTTCAGTTCTAAATTGACCTTTGGCTTCCACTGGCCCATAAAGGACTCTGGTGCCCGAGGCGACTCAAAAGATGCATCTTTGAGATATATACGCTGCAGTGAAAACTGCGCGTCACGGGGCTCTGCTGCTTGCTCACTCATTACCGGTACCCTCACCACTACTCTTTAACATCGAATCTAACTGACCGCGCCTGTCGAGACTGATCAACTCATCACAGCCGCCAACATGCACGTCACCAATCCATATCTGCGGGACCGACGTGCGACCCGAGGCCTGTATCATTTTCTGCCGCAGCGCTGCCTTGCCATCGATCGCAATATCTTCGAACGGCACCTTTTTACTATTCAACAGCGATTTCGCCCGAACACAAAACGGACAATACCGGGTGCTATACATGAGGACCTGCTTCACTGTCTGCTCCTTTATCGCCGGGTGTTTAAGATTTAATGACCGGCAAATTCGTCGCCGTCCACTCTGCCATACCACCGCCTAGGCGGCGTACGTCAGTAAACTCAAGCGCTTTGAGTTTGCTGCCGACAGCACCGGCATGCTGGCCCATTTTACACACGATGATAACTGGCTGCTGCTTGTACTTTTCAAGCTCTGAGACCCGATTATCGAGATTGCTGAACGGAATATTAATAGCATCAACAATGTGGCCCGCCTTGAAATCCTTGTTGTCACGGATATCAAGTATCACGGCATTATCGCGATTAACCATATTCACCAGCGTATTAGTCGTGATGGAAGCGCCGCCGCGCCTGCCTTCATTGACTAAAAACGCGACAACCAAGGCCGCGAATATTCCGACCAATACAAAGTGATTTACTACAAAATCAAAGACTTGTTCTATCATCTGCTCTCGCCAGTGGTTGGC
>JBLHRT010000212.1:0-5237 GCA_047626255.1 Candidatus Azotimanducaceae bacterium | reverse complement strand
CTGTTACTTCAAGGTCACTACGGTCACGCTTGTCTTTGCGGGCGCTGACTCGTTGCTCTTCGAGCTCTTTTTCTGTGGCAGGCCGACCCTCGGTCTTGGCTGCTTCGCGCGCGGCGTCTTGCTGCTTGGCGGCTTCTTCACGTGCTTTGAGCTCAGCAGCTTCGGTCGCCAGCGCCGTCGCTACGTCGCGCCTGCGGTCAGCATCTGCCTCGGCCTCAGCCTGTGCTGCACGGCGCATGGCCTTAATTGCGGCGAGGGGATCAGGAACCTCAACGACGTCAGGTACTACCACAACCTCTGGCGCGGCACTGACATCAGCAGCAACATCGGCGGCAACATCAGCCACAACAGTCGCTGCAGCGACGACGGTCTCTGCAGCGACGACGGTCTCCGCAGCGACGACGGTGTCTGTGGGCTCTGCGGGCAAAGCATCTTCAGCGTCAGCACGACGAACATAGGTGCGCTTTTTGCGCACCTCAACATTCACTGTTCGACCTCGACCTGCAGAGCCAGATGTTTTCAGCGTACTGAGTGTCCGGCGCTTCAACGTTATCTTGGTGCTGGCCTCTTCAGGTTCACCATGGCCCTTCTTGATATGTGCCAATAGCGTCTGCTTTTCTTCCTCACCGACAGAGTCGTCGGCGCTTTTCTGAGGCAGGCCCGCTTCTTGCATTTGCTGCAATAACCGATCAACCGGCGTGTCAACGGATTCCGCCAGTTGCGATACAGTTACATCTGCCATCTACAATATCCCCATAATAATTAAGCCGGACAACAACACGGCTTACTGTGTCTCAAACCCGCTGTGGTAGCCCGGATCTATTCACTAAATGTACTTACTCAGGTGGCCTACGACTGGTAACCATAACCAGCGTAGATCGCCCCTCTATTCTTCTGCAGACTTATTTTTCTGCAAACCTACTCTTCTGCAAACCAGGGCGCGCGCGCTGTCATAATCAGTTCACCTGCTCGGGCTTCATCCATCTCTTCAATTTCCAACAGGTCATCCACCGCCTGCTCAGCAAGATCTTCCATGGTCACGATACCAGCTTTCGCCAATACAAATGCCAATCGCTTATCCATGCCTTCCATCTCCAACAGATCAGCTGCTGGCTCGACGCTATCCAACTCTTCTTCATTGGCTAGCTCGATTACCGTCAGTGCACTCTTGGCGCGACTGCGTAATTCTTCAACAATATCTTCATCAAAACCTTCGATAGCGATCATCTCTTCGATAGGTACATAGGCAATCTCTTCGAGAGTACTGAAGCCTTCCTCGACAAGAACAATGGCAACGTCTTCGTCAACATCGAGCTGCGCCATAAAAGTCTCCATCACCGTGCCCGCTTCTTGATCGTGCTTCTCGGCGGCGTCCTCTTCGGTCATGATATTGAGCTCCCAACCAACGAGATCACTGGCCAACTTAACATTTTGACCACCACGGCCAATGGCCTGAGCTAGGTTGTCAGCGCTAACAGCAATATCCATGCTGCGGGTTTCTTCATCGACTACAATCGACACAACTTCCGCTGGCGACATAGCATTGATCGCTAATTGCGCAACGTTGTCATCCCACAAGACGATATCAATTCGCTCATTACCTAACTCGCCAGACACAGCCTGAACACGCGATCCACGCATGCCGACGCAGGCGCCAATGGGGTCAATACGGCCGTCGTTAGTCTTCACGGCGATCTTTGCCCGTGAACCAGCATCCCGAGCAGCGCCGAGGATCTCGATCACACCGTCAGCTATCTCCGGCACTTCAATTTTGAACAACTCAATCAGCATCACAGGTGATGTCCTGGAAAGAGCCAACTGCGGACCACGTGCCTCAGGTCGGATTTCCTTGAGCAATGCACGCAGACGGTCGCCGACGCGGAAGGTCTCACGCGGAATCCAGTCTTCGCGTGGCAACACGGCTTCAGCGTTGTTACCCAAGTCAACGATTACCGCATCACGAGTCACCTTCTTTACCTGTCCATTGACTAATTCACCGACTCGCGACTGGTAAGCTTCAACTACCTGGGCGCGCTCGGCCTCACGCACTTTTTGGACGATAACTTGCTTGGCAGTTTGGGCAGCGATCCGTCCAAATTCAACAGACTCAACAGGTATTTCGTAGTAGTCACCGACTTGCAGACTCGCATCTTTCTCTTCGGCGTCAGTGATGTGCAACAAGGCAGCTGGAAACTCCATCTCGTCGTTATCACCAATAACGCGCCAGCGTCGAAAAGTGCTGTACTCGCCCGTCGTGTTATCGATAGACACTCGCAAGTCGACGTCTTCGTCGTAACGTTTTTTCGTCGCAGTGGCCAGAGCGACTTCCAGCGCATCAATGATGACCTCTGGCGGCACGCCTTTCTCATTCGACACCGACTCCACAACCAGCAAAATTTCTTTACTCATGACATTGCCTCAATCTGACCACTCTGGCGGTTTGAAACCACCCTCTATCAGCCTTACTTCTATCTGCCTTACTTAAAGTCAGGCACCACGTTCGCCTTGTCTATCTGCTCGATGGGAAACAACAATTCTTCCTCGCCCATCCGTACCACAACCTCGTCACCTTCGATCCCGCACAACAAGCCATTGAAGCGGCGCTTGCCGTTGAAAGGCCGACTCAATGTCAGCTTTACTCTGGCGCCCTTGAAGGCATCAAACTGGGCCAGCGAATACAGCCGCCGATCAAGACCGGGAGATGAGACCTCAAGGGTATAGTTACCTCGAATAGGATCTTCAACTTCCAGTACGCCGCTGATCTGCCGGCTTACCTTGGCGCAATCATCAACTTCTATGCCGCCAGCTGCATCAATATAAACCTTTAACAAGGTTTGTCGCCCCTGGGGTAACTGCTCAAAACCCCACAGCTCATAGCCGAGGCCGGTCACTACGGGTTCGATCAATGCTTTCAGCTCTTTATTCACAATCGACCCACTAATCTCTATCGACCCAATATCGGATCAAATAATTCACCAACAATTCACTAACAGCTCACTAACAACAGATGCATCTAGCTCAATAACATCGCTGTGGCTTTTCACCCACCGCTAAAACAAAAAATGGGCAATCAGCCCATTTCGATAACCGGACATAAGATCCACTTGTGTGGCGCTTATTCCTTTTCGCCAGCCTGTGGGCACGAACACTTTCCAGACCGTCGATAATAAAAAGCCCCTAAAAAGGGGCTCGTCTATCCTTGTTGATGGTAGCGGGGGCAGGATTTGAACCTACGACCTACGGGTTATGAGCCCGTCGAGCTACCAGACTGCTCCACCCCGCATCAACAAGGAGCGAGATTATAGGGGAGACTAACAAGCTGGTCAACCATTACTATCCGGCAAGAACAAAATAAACGGTTAATTCTCAGAAACAGGGTAACGGGGGGAGGTAAAACCGGACAAACCATCGCGGCCTCGCGATGGTTCTTTAACGCAACAGCGCCTGGGGCTAGCGCTGAAAAATGGCACTTGCGGCCATAAAACGTATAACAATGGTGCCGAAGAGAGGACTTGAACCTCCACGAGCGTAAGCTCACTACCCCCTCAAGGTAGCGTGTCTACCAATTTCACCACTTCGGCTTAACTGCTAACAAAACACAAAACACAAAACTATCTTACAACTAATTTCTAACAACGTCCTCTCAATGAGTTCGTCTTAACTATCCCTGACACTACCCACGAGGAATTGGGTTGCTATCCACGGGCAGCTCATCACCCGCAGGTTCTGATAATATATCCATTTCAGGCAATTCCGAGTCGCTGCCGTCATCATTTGTCAAACTAGGAATCACTAACTCAGCAGCCTCATTGATACGCTGCTCAACGACGGGGATACCCACTGTTCGCGCCGATTCGGATTTTGCCTTTGCGAAGAACGCCAGACCAAAACTGGTCAGAAAAAAGATGATCGCAATGCTGGTGGTCGCACGGGTCAGGAAGTTACCTGCACCGCCACTGCCAAAAACAGTGGCCGACGCACCGCTGCCGAATCCGGAGCCCATGTCCGCGCCCTTGCCATGCTGAATCAGAACCAGGCCAATGATGGCCAGCGCCGCCAGAACATGAATCACCAATACAATCGTTTCTAGAACTTGAAGTTCCATAAGTTACCAAATCCAAATTTAGGCAGTTGCCCGGCATATATGCAGAAAATCTTCTGCTTTTAAAGACGCACCGCCGACAAGCGCACCATCAATATTTTCCTGAGCAAACAATTCAGTTGCGTTAGTCGCATTGACGCTGCCACCGTAAAGGATCTGAATTTTCTTCGAAATATTCACATCCAAGTTTGCCAGGTACATCCTTATCTGAACATGCACAGCTTCTGCCTGTTCAGGTGTCGCACTCTCACCGGTCCCAATTGCCCAGACTGGCTCGTACGCAATAACCATTTGTCCCAACGCCTGGATCCCGAGGTCCGAGATCACCGCCTGCAATTGCGACTCAACCACGACAGCTGTTTCACCAGCGTGGCGCTGCGCGAGACTCTCGCCGACACATAGCACCGGTACCATACCCGTCGCCAGACACGCTTGCGCTTTGCGCGCCACTTGCTCGCTCGTTTCGCCAAAAAGGCTACGCCGCTCAGAGTGGCCGACCAGTACATGGCTGCAACCAAACTCCTGAAGCATCAACATCGACACTTCACCTGTATAAGCACCACTATCGTGCCAGTCGCCATTCTGGGCCCCGAACACGATATCTGAACGTCCTGCCAATTGTTGCTGTACTTGTTCTAAAAAAATCACGGGTGGAAAAATCAACACCTGACACGGTAAAGACCTAGCTTCAAGCAACCCACCTACAAGCGATGTCACGCTTGCCTGAGTGCCATGCATTTTCCAGTTACCAGCAACCAGTCTCTGTCTCATAGGCTTCCCCGTTCGCGGCGCCAAATCTTAACGACTTTGTTTTGAAGTTTCAACAAGTGGCGGCGCTAGTTGTCCCCGCTTGAGCCACAATAGCGGCTAATTCGCCTACTAATTGCTCAACTTGTGCTAAATCTTCACCTTCAACCATGACCCGGACCACCGGCTCAGTCCCAGAGGGGCGCAACAAGACACGGCCCCGACCACCCAGCGCCGCTTCAGTGCCGGCAACCGCCTTCATGACGTTCGCGTCACTCGCCACACTGGCCGACGCTTTGACGTTGATCATGCGCTGCGGGTATTTTGCCATTTTCTGCTTAAGCACATGCAAGCTCTCGTCCAACTCAACCATCGCCGCCACAACCTG
>JBLHRT010000211.1:0-5270 GCA_047626255.1 Candidatus Azotimanducaceae bacterium | reverse complement strand
AAATCCGCGCCGCGCGACGCACAGCACAGATCAAGGAAGACTATTATTACCCTTTTGATTTGTACTGGGAGATTACTGATGAGACTGTACAACGCACCTTTCTAACTACCGTGAGTGACCTTCTTGGTCCGGGTAGCCTGGACGACATGCTGGACCATATCGACTATGTTGTGCAACGCATTGGCATCGATCATGTCGGTATTGGTACAGACTTTAACCACGGCAGCGGCATTGTCGGTTACGACGATGCCAGTGAGGCATTGAACGTCACGAAAGCACTAATGGAGAGAGGTTATAGCCAGGCCGACATCGAAAAAATTTGGGGCGGCAACTTCGTGCGTGTTTTTAGCGAAGCGGCGTTAAAGGCAGACCGCTTTTAGTTCATCGCCATTCAGGTGCTATCCTCCATCGATGCTTGGTACTCCCCAAGCATCGATAGATGATTCAGCCGAACTCGCTTCAACAACGCTTGTTGGGCAGCGCGCGCATTCCCCGCTTTACCCTGCCACACTGATAGCGCCGGTTTTTGCAGCGCACGGCCATACGAAATGCTCAATTTCCACGGCGAACCTTGTCCCTGTTGATTGATCGCATTGAGGTTCGCAGTGGCTTCTTCAGGTTTCTGGCCACCCGACAAAAAATTGATGCTGGGCACCGCTGCCGGCACTGTCCTGCGTATCACCTGCAGTGTTGCGTCAGCGACTTCATCGGACTGAGCACGACGACAGTCTTTACCGGGCAAGATCATATTAGGCTTGAGTATCATCAACTCGAGTACGACATGGTGTCGGTGCAGGGCCTCAAATACAGCATGTTGCACAGCCTCGGTGACCTCTGCATGGCGCGCAATATCGTGGCCGCCATCCATCAGCACTTCAGGCTCAACGATCGGCACCACACCCTCGCCCTGACATACAGCAGCATAACGAGCCAGCATTTCAGCATTGGCCTCAATACCATGCTGGCTCGGTAGGTGTCGGCCGATCTCATAGACTTCACGCCATTTGGCAAACCGTGCGCCTTGTTCTTTGTAGCTTCGCAAGCGTTCCGCCAGCCCATCCAGTCCTTGGGTTATCAGGTCACCTGGGGACAAGGCCAGGGGTACCTTGCCCTTATCAACTTTAATGCCTGGAACAATCCTTTGGGCCCATGCCGCCCGAGCCATACCCACGTCAGTGTCGACGCGTTGACCCAAGGTTTCTTCGAAAAAAATAATGCCGCTAATATACTCACCGAGGCCTGGCGTCGTGACTAACAAGCTGCGCCAGGCACGCCGAGTTTCATGCGTAGACTCAACGTCAATCGTCATAAAACGTTTAGTTATCGTCGGCGCGCTTTCATCAGCAGCAAGTATACCGCGGCCGGTTTTCACCAGGTGATCGATAGTGGATTCCAATTCCGCCAGATACTGCACAATGATTCTCCCGTCAACGTGGAGCCAGTGTACTGAACATGGACCATACGCTCCTGCGCAAGATCATTTGCCGGCACGATCTCACCCACCTCACTTATCTCACCCATCGCGTCCCGCCGAACAGCGGCGGCCATATACGGACAGCAGGCTCAGTCAAGATCGCCGGACTGTTAGCTGCTCGCGATTAAAGATCATGGTAAAGTGCCGACTATTCCATCATCGAATGCTGACGACCATGGCGATTGACCAAATACTCTCGCAACTCGCGCAAGACAACTTAACGAACGTCGCTGCGCCGGCGTTCCTACTAGCCATCGTGCTCGAAGTTGTTGTTTCGCGCCAGCAACAGCGCCACCTATACAGCGCCAGAGATACGCTCACCTCATTGTCTATGCTAGTCTTTTCAGCTATTGCCGAGTTCGCGCCCAAGATACTCGCCTTTATGGCGTTCTATGCACTCCACGAAATCAGTCCACTGCGAGATATCGTCGGTCGACAATGGTGGGCTTGGGTCGCGCTCTTCTTACTGGACGACATCTCCTACTACTGGTTTCATCGCGCCAATCACGAAGTGCGAATATTCTGGGCGGGGCATGTGCCACACCACTCTTCTGTCAAACTCAATTTTGGTACCGCACTACGTCAAGGCGTGGGAGAGCGGCTACACAAATTTGTGTTTTGGCTGTGGTTACCCTTACTGGGGTTCGATGCCCTGATGATATTTTTGATGATAAGCATCAGCCTTATCTATCAGTTCTGGGTGCATACGGAACTGGTCAGGCGTCTGCCAGCACCGCTGGAATTCGTCTTCAACACACCCTCTCATCATCGCGTTCATCACGCGTCCAATCTGGCGTATCTGGACTGTAATCACGCGGGCGTACTGATCATCTGGGATCGGTTGTTTGGCACGTTTGCGCGTGAGCGAGACGAGCAGCCACCCGTCTATGGGCTTACCCACAATATCGACAGTCACAATCCGCTACGTGTAGCGACTCATGAATATGTCGCCATTTGGCGAGATTGTTGTCGGGCGACACGCTGGTCTGATCGGCTGCGCTACCTTTTCCTGGCGCCGGGCTGGAGCCATGATGGTCATGACCGGCGCGCTCGAGTGCTGCGCCGGGAAGCCCTAGCAACGCGCGACTAACCGTGCGCATTGTCGCGCGACGCCATCACATGCATTCACGCGCACCCGTAGACAGATTACTCGTAGCGAAAAATAGGATCTTGCAGGTCGATTTTCGGCAACTCGTCTTTTTCCAGCCAATAGTCCTGGGTGTGTTGCCACTCTGGCTTATCGCCTCGCTTTGGCATCAGGTGCATAGAACGCGCCAAATAACCGGGATTGAAATTTTCTGGGTCTATCCACGGTAGCAGCGGCATATCGACATCTTCAGGACGCAATACCGGCACGACCGATTTGACGCCGTTGGCCTGCAGGTACTTGAGCATGCGACAAACAAAGTCGCCAATAATATCAACGCGCAAAGTCCAACTAGCGCGAAAGTAGCCGAAAATCCACACCATGTTGGGCACACCGGTGAACATCATGCCGCGGTAGGTAACGGTCTCAGCAAAGTCGATGGGTTTGCTATCAAAAGAAAAGTGGATACCACCCAGCACGCTGAGATTAAACCCGGTTGCGGTGATAATAATATCCGCGGGCAATTCTTCGCCTGACTTAAGTTCAATCCCTTGCTCGGTAAAACGCTCTATCTCGTCAGTCACCATGGAGGCTTTCCCCGAGCGAATTCCTGCAAAAATGTCACCATCCGGCACAAAAGCAATGCGTTGGCGCCAGGGTAGATAGTCGGGCGTAAAGTGAGTATCAATATCATAACCGGGTTCAAGCAATGGCCGTATGGCACCCAGCAACTCCTGTTTGACGACCTCAGGCTCAGCGAAGGCACGACGGGTAAATTCCGCCTGGTTCTTGAGGATCTGACGGCGAACGATTTCGTGAACCCAGGTCTCGTCCACATCCAGCGAGCGCAACTCGCTAGCCATCGCATTCTCGTTGCGCCCGGGGATAAAGTAAGTGGGCGAGCGTTGTAACACAGTAGTGTGTGCTGTTTGAGCCGCGATAGCCGGCACTAACGTGGCAGCCGTGGCGCCAGAGCCAATCACCACAACCTGTTTATCCTTGTAGTCAAGACTCTCATCCCAGGTCTGTGGGTGAACCACTTGGCCTTGGAAATTCCCCATACCTTTCCAGGCTGGCGTATAGCCCTTAGCGTGCTCGTAGTAACCCTGGCACATCCATAGGAAGTTCGCGGTAAACGTGACAGCCTCTCCCGTGTCACCACGCGTACCTTTAAGCGTCCATTGCTGATCTTTGCTAGACCAGTCTGCAGTCTCAACGTTGTGCTGATAGCGAATGTGACCAGCGAGTTGATTCTCATCGATAACATCACCCATGTACTTGAGAATCTCCTCCGCAGAGGCAATGGGCGCGCCCAGCCAAGGTTTAAATCGATAACCAAACGTATGCAGGTCGCTGTCTGAACGAATACCGGGGTAGCGGTGCGTATGCCAGGTTCCCCCAAAGCTGTCGAGCCCCTCCAGCACGACAAACCGCTGCTCAGGACATTGGGTTTGCAAATGATAGGCGGCGCCCACCCCTGATATCCCTGCACCAACAACCAACGTATCAAAATGTTCAACTTTTTCCGCATCCGCCATATCTTCGATCTCTTAAAAGCTGGGGGTCAGTGCAACATAAACCCGCACAATTGATGCACGCTATGCGAGTTACGCTAACAGCAGACTGTCTTTCGCCAACGACCTTCCCTCAGCATGTCACATTTCTATTCAGGTAAGAAAAGATGGATGAGAATTTCATCTGGGGGCAGTGGTCAGATCAAGAGACGCCTTGTGACCATCGACCTAGCGCTTCGTTAATCGACGTTTGTCGCGACAGGTACTGGGCCTTCTACCTGAACTCGCTGGATAACGCGTTGCTCATCACCGTGATCATGCACCGCATAATGCAGCAGACAACGATTGTCCCACATTACCAGATCACCTGATCGCCAATGATGGCGAGCCTGGTACTCAGGCCGCACAGACTGCTCATACAACAACTCAAGCAGCGCCTTACTTTCATGGCGGGACCAGTTGCTAAACTTTTCGGTAAATGCACGGCAGACATACAACGCCAGCTCACCCGTCTCATCATGTAATCGAACCACCGGATGCGTTGCCCGTGGGGCTTCTATCTCACTGGATTTATTTAGCGCCGCTAGGCCAGCGGCAGAATGTTCCGCGGTGAGACCCAGCAATACCTGCTTGAGCCCCGCAGTAAGATTTTGGTAAGCAAGAACCTGGTTCGAGAAGGCCGTATCGCCGCCTATCTCTGGCGTTTGCTTCGCATACAGCATGGTGAATTTTGGCGGCCGGTGATGGTAGGTCATGTCCGAATGCCAATGCTGATTGACATCCTTTTTCTTGCCGCGATTGGTGAGCTCAATAATATCAGGGTAGGTCTTCATACCCGCATAAGGATGGCGAACCAGGGGCCCCCACAGCGCCGCAAAGGTTATCAGTTCGCCCTCTGTTAATGACTGCCCTGGAAACGCCAACATATGATGCTTGAGAAACAGATCATTGATCTCGGACCCGTTAGCTTGGTCAATATTGCGGACATCAATATCTCGGACGACGGCACCCAGTGGCGCGGATATTCGCTCAATGTGCATAAGGCAATCCTGAAGGTTTTCGTAAACTCTACACCGCAATTACCATTCGACCTAACAGGCCTTAGATAGCAGGCTTTGGGCTGAAAGCAATCTCTCATAAATTCAGACACTTACCTTGAACTAGAAGACCGACTTATAGGTTGTCGTCTTTACGG
>JBLHRT010000210.1:0-5307 GCA_047626255.1 Candidatus Azotimanducaceae bacterium | reverse complement strand
AGCCTTGAGCGAACCGACAGCCCTAGACGAATCAGCACCTCTGAGCGAAGAGCCGGCCTCGAAGGCTGCCGAGGTCTTGGCGGCGCCCGCTGCTAAAGATTTGCCGGCCAAAAGTCTGTGGCAGAAGCTGATTTTGTGGCTTAACACCCCGTGGGGAACGCGCTGGCGTGATATTGATGACAAATAGTCGTGCGCCTGCCTAGGCCATGCACAATCTCAGTGTTCGACATTCCTCTCAAAACTCTATATGCTGCGCGCGCGCAATCCACGTAGGTCACAGGCGGTGACATCTGCGTGTTCCTCCCGCCTCATGCCCCAGGATAGTCCATTGATTACTACAGCAAATATCACCATGCAATTTGGCGCTGAGCCGTTGTTCGAAAACATCTCGGCCAAGTTTGGCAATGGCAATCGCTACGGGCTGATCGGCGCCAATGGTTGCGGTAAGTCGACCTTTATGAAGATCCTGACGGGTGAGCTTGTGCCCACCTCGGGTAATTTCTCGGTAACTCCGGGTAACAGAGTGGGCACCTTGAGCCAGGACCAGTTCGCCTTTGAAGCCTTCAGTGTCGTTGATGCGGTGATTATGGGTGATGCGAAGCTGTGGAAGATCAAGCAAGAGCGCGATCGTATCTATGGTCTGGCAGAGATGAGCGAGGACGACGGCATGAAGGTCGCTGAGCTTGAAACTGAGTTTGCTGAGCTTGATGGCTATACCGCCGAAAGCCGAGCCGGAGAGATTCTTATCGAGGCAGGTATCGATGAGTCCTTGCATTTTGGTCTGATGAGTCAGGTGGCACCCGGTTGGAAGCTTCGGGTATTGCTGGCCCAAGCGCTGTTCTCTAACCCGGACATTCTGTTGTTGGACGAGCCCACTAACAACCTCGATATTCACAGCATCAGCTGGCTGGCCGGTGTGTTAAACGAGCGCAAGTGCACCATGATCGTCATTTCTCACGATCGTCATTTTCTTAACTCTGTCTGTACGCACATGGCCGACATTGATTATGGTGAGTTGCGTATCTATCCGGGTAACTACGAAAAATTCATAGAAGCCTCGTCGCTCATCCGTCAGCAATTGTTGACGGAAAACTCGAAAAAGAGCGCTGAAATTGACGAGCTGCAAGGCTTCGTGAATCGCTTTTCAGCGAATGCCTCGAAAGCCAAGCAAGCAAGTTCGCGAGCAAAGAAACTCGACAAGATCCAGCTTGATGAAGTGAAGTCTTCCAGTCGTCTGACGCCTTCAATCAGTCTTAAGCAGGAAAAGCGCCTACACCGCCAGGCCCTAGTACTGGAGGATGTGTCTCACGGTTTCGACGGTGAGCCATTGTTTACAGGTGCCAATATAATTTTGGACGCCGGTGCTCGATTAGCCGTTATCGGTGAAAATGGCGTGGGTAAAACCACCTTGCTGCGTTGTTTAATGAGCGAGTTGGCTGCCAACTCAGGTGATGTGAAATGGGCGGAGAACGCCACCATAGCCTACTGTCCGCAAGACAATACAGAAGACTTCGATTGCGACCTCACGTTGTTTGACTGGATGGCGCAATGGCGTAAGCCAGGTGATGACGACCTGATGATCCGCGGTATGCTAGGTCGCTTGCTGTTCACCGCAGATGACGCTAACAAGAAGGCCCGAGTATGTTCTGGTGGTGAAAAGAATCGATTGTTGTTTGGCAAGCTGATGCTGTCTGATGCCAATGTGCTGATTATGGATGAGCCGACGAACCACTTGGACATGGAGGCGATAGAGGCGTTGAACAAGGCGCTAAAGGGCTATGACGGTACGCTGATCTTTGTCAGTCACGACCGGGAGTTTGTCTCGTCACTAGCGACACGCGTGATCGAGATCAAAGACAAGCAGGTCGTGGACTTTCAGGGCACGTACGATGAGTACCTGGCGAGTCAGCTACCCGAGCACAAGGCTGCGTAGGTACTCGCGTGATCGACACTATTGGCTGGTCACAGTTAACACAGCTGCGGTAAGGGCTGTGTTTACCATTGCTGGTGAGAGTCGTCTGAACTTGATTGGCCGAACGAAGCCCTTCAAACGCAGCCCCCCTACCCACTTATCCAGCGACTATGTAGATTCTCCAAACAGCCTTTCAGTCAGATAAGTAAATTCCAGTGCGGTGCGTTTTGCTCGCTCTGCCTGATTGGCGGCGGCAGAATGCCCTCCGTCAATATTCTCGTAGTATAAAAACGGCTTGCCTGCCGCCTCGAACAGTTTTGCCATCTTGCGCGCATGTCCGGGATGTACCCGATCGTCTTTGGTGGATGTCACGAAGAAGGGTGTGGGGTGATTTTTGCCGGCATCGAAATTTTGATAGGGCGATATCGTCTCCAGAAAAGCCCGCTCTCTTGGTACGTCCGGGTCGCCGTATTCATCGACCCAGGACGCGCCTGCCAACAGCTTGTGATAGCGCAGCATGTCGAGTAACGGCACCTGAATCACCACAGCGTTCCACAGGTCGGGCCGTTGGTTAAGCATGACGCCCATTAGCAGGCCGCCGTTTGAGCCGCCCATGATGCCGAGATGTTGTGGTGACGTGATCTTCAGGTCAATCAGCGCTTCGCCCACCGCGATGAAGTCATTATAGATACGCTGGCGATTTCCCTTGAGCCCAGCCTGATGCCACGCGGGCCCAAACTCGCCACCGCCGCGGATATTGGCCAATACATAGGCGCCGCCTTTTTCAAGCCACAGGCGGCCAATACCGCCAGAGTAACTTGGGTTCATCGACACCTCAAAACCACCGTAGCCGTAGAGCAGGGTAGGGGTTGAGCTATCAAGCTTGATGTCTCTGTGGTGAATCACAAAAAATGGGATTTGAGTGCCGTCTTTTGATGTGGCTTGCTTTTGATGTACAACCAGGCCGTCGGCATTGAACTTGGGCGGTAGCGATTTTAAGGGCGATACCGTGTTCGTCGTCGCGTCGAACATCAACAGCGAGTCGGGAGTGAGAAAGTCTTCGTAGTTGATGAACGCTTGGGTCGCGTGTCGGTCAGCAAATATCACGCTAGCTTGGCCCGTGCCGGGTAAGTCGATTGATTGAGTCGTCCAGCCCGCGTCGCTGTGCTCAAGGCGTAATAGTTTACTGACGACGTTGTCGTTAATGGACAGCAGTGCTGTGGCCCCGGCGACGGATACGTTATTCACGGCCTGTCGATCGTTGGCGCGAAATACAAGTTCGACAGGGGGCAGTTGGCGTATGCTGAGAAATGCCTTGAGATCGAATGCCACCAGGTCGCCCGTCTTGAAGGTTTTGGCTTGATCGGGAAGTGCCCAATCTTGTTGTAACGTGACAAACTGTTGGCCCTCGAAGACCTCCCCAAGGGATGACTTTAGAGGAATTGGGAACTGTAATGGCGCACCATCGCCAAGGCGCCAGTAGGTTGATGTGAAGAAGGTTTCTGCTTCTATGGCCCCATAAACAACGTCGCCAGTGGCCAGTTCTGTGGCCCAGGGCCATACGCCAACGTCGGATGCCTGTCCTGTATAGACTTCGGTAGCATCACCGAGTGCCTGCCCGCGAGTCCATAGCCGCACACTAAAAGGGTAGCCCGATTCGGTTAATGTTGTGCCGTCATTGCCCCAATCCGTTGCCATCAGTAGTGTGTCTTGATCGACCCAAGCGAGCTGCTGTTTTGCCTCGGTCGTGATAAAGCCGTCATTAACAAAGGCTTTGGTCGTCAGGTCGAACTCTCGATTAACCACCGCGTCTTTGCCGCCATCGGATAGCGAAAGCATGCAGCGAGTCACATTAGAGCCATTGCGCTGCAAGCAGGCAACTCCCTTGTAGACCCAGTTCTTACCTTCGGTTGTCGCCAGCTGATCGACATCCAAGACAGTTTCCCAGTCAGGCTCGCCGGTTTGATAGCTGCTCAGGCTAGTGCGTCGCCACAGGCCGCGAACGTTGGTGGCGTCTTGCCAGTAGTTGTAGACCATGCCGTCACGAATGGCGCCATAGGGAATGCGTTCTTTTGACGTGGCCAGATCCATCGCGGCGGCAAGGTTAGCCTCGTGGTCGGGGTGCTTTTGGATGCTCAGCAGTGATCGCTTATTCTGCTGGCGCACCCAGGCGAGTGCCGCCTCGCCTTCAACTTCTTCAAGCCACAGATGGGGGTCGGTGATGTTCTGCATCGTATTGGTGTCCATGGTGTGGCTGGCCTGCGGGTCTGAGGGCTGGTCTGAAGGTTGGCTGCAAGCGCCTAGCATACCGAGGCTGGCAATCAACATCGCTGAAAGGCATAGCGGTTGTCGTTTCTGTCTCATGGAGAGGAATGTATAGCTCACGTTGTATACCTCATGTTTTTAACTCTCGCTTATCAACTAAAGCAACATAATCGTGGCGAGGCCTAACATGGCGCCCATGCTCACGCCATCCGTCGCGGTGGTCAGAAAAATCGTTGATGCTGTAGCCAAATCGTCGTGGCGGCAAGGGGATCAGAACCCCCGCTACCCCCGCGGCGGCGCATGAACCTAGCATGGCAACATTGACAATGATTGCGAGCATTATCGGCACCGCACTGCCGTTAAGTATCGCGTAGCCCAGCATGGCTGCGCCAGCGGTCAGGCCCACCAACATGCCGTTCATGATGCCAACAATGGCCTCTTTTCTCACCAGCTGTGCTTCCATGCCTGGCTTGAGTTCATTGAGCGTCATGGCCCTGAGTGTGACGGCGAGGGCCTGCTGAATGGTGTCTTCAAATATACCCACCACGGCACCGGCGGTAAAAGCGGTGATCAGGTTCATTTGTAACCAAGGATGGCGCATCTTCAGGCTGGTCCACCAGGGTGACGGCACCGTCACCTTGATTGGTGGCCACTTACTGGCGACCGTCTTTTTCGCTTGTTGTTTACCACGCCAATAAGTGAAGCAGAGTAACTGAATTTGTTATCTTCACAGACCCTCCGTCTGTGAAATTTTGGGACTAAGTCTTAGGTAACCAATGCTGCAGTGCCTCTTGCAACTTATTAGGCGACACTGGCTTGGCGATATAGTCATCCATACCTGCTGCGAGACATTTTTCTCTGTCTCCTTCCATCGCATTAGCGGTCATAGCTACAATTGGTATGGTATCGTTGAGTACCTTTGATTGTGGATCACGAATACACTGAGCTGCCTGATAACCATCCATTACTGGCATCTGACAATCCATGAAGGCTAAATCATAGGGTAATGTCTTCAAAGCATGTACGGCTTCTTCACCATTGGCAACGGTATCAACATGCACGCCGAACTTTTCCAACATGCTTCGAGCAACCATCTGATTGACCGTATTATCTTCTGCCACTAGTATCCT
>JBLHRT010000209.1:0-5325 GCA_047626255.1 Candidatus Azotimanducaceae bacterium | reverse complement strand
TGGGGCCTGATTGTTAAAGTTGATGCCGCTGAAGAAGCCAAACGTGCTGACCAACTGCGCGAAGCGATGATTGATATAGCTCTTGCGTTGTCTGCTTTTGCGATCATTGGCGGCACGTTACTCGGTTTGTATCTGGCACGGCCTATTCATGATCTGGCGTTGCTGGTGGAGCGTGTGCGCGAAGGTGAGCTAACACTGCGTGCGGATATCTCGGGCGACGATGAGATCGCTTATCTGGCAGAGTCTGTTAACGAGCTATTGGATCACCTGCAAGAAGATGGGATGCCAACGAAACCAGGTCCGACTGAATAATGCCCGAGACACTGGATTTTCTTAAGCTCTTTGGTGGTTTTGTCTATCTCTTGATGGGCGGTGATTTGTTAGTGCGGGGGGCTCTGGGCTTGGCGCGCGAGAGTAAGATTCCACCCATGGTCGTGGGTTTGACTGTGGTTGCCATGGGCACGTCGGCGCCCGAACTCATGGTGTCGTCTGTTTCTGCCTTGACGGGTTTCCCGGGTATTGCTGTGGGCAATATCATCGGCAGTAACATCGCCAACGTGTTACTGGTCATTGGTGTGCCTGTGTTGATTCATCCTATCGTCTGCGACCAGGCTGGCCTCGGCAAGCAAACGGGTTTGATGGTAGCGGTCTCGGTGTTGTTTATTGTGCTTTGTATATTTCAGCCCGTGACGTTCTGGGAAGGTATCCTGTTGGTGTCGTTACTGGGGGGCTTTTTGTTCCTCGCGACTCGTGGGTCAGACATGGTGCCGACACTGGATGATGCGGAAGAAGAGCTTGAACGCGTATTGGGGTTGCCGGGTAAGTCCCACACGATTGTGATGTTTATCATCCTCGGTATCATCGCCTTGCCACTCGGCGCAGATCTGGTGGTTGAGGGTGCAGCGGGTTTGGCTGCTAACTGGGGTGTCTCGGAAGCGGTTATCGGTTTGAGTTTGATAGCCCTGGGTACGTCATTGCCGGAGCTGAGCACCACCGTCATTGCGGCGCTTCATAAAAGCTCTGATGTCGCTATTGGCAATGTGGTCGGCAGTAACGTATTCAATATTCTCGCTATTTTTGGTATCACCGCATTGCTCACCGATATTCCGGTCGATCCCGACTTTCTGGCCCTGGATGTCTGGATTATGCTGGGCAGTTCGGTGCTGCTGCTGCTGTTTGTGTTGTTCAAGGCCACCATTGGTAGGGCCTGGGGCGTAGCGTTGTTAGCGGCCTATCTCGGCTATATGGTCTCGATCTACTGATAATCTATTGATGGTTCCGAGCGATATCTGTTGTTGCCATCAAGTTAGCGATCTATTTAGGCGATTGTGCCAGCATCAACAGGGTCATCTGAGTTTGCGATGCAAAGTGCTGAAAGCTCTCGTTGATATCGTTGGTAATATTGCCGCCACGGTTACCCCGGTCTGCATAAAAGAATGCGACAATACGACCACCCAGACTGACAGGCGCGATCAACAAAGGCATGTTGCCGATCAACTGGCGAAACGCATTGCCATAATGGGTGGGCTTGTCCAGATGCAGAGGTTTGGCCTGTTCTAGCGCATACGTAAACAGGTTGCTGTCTTGTGCTGTAGCCGGAAATCGGAACTGCTCACGCCATATCTCGGTGTCATCTCCTAAAACATGTTTTGCTGCTGCCGTATCTTTAATGACAAAGACCACGGCAACCCGTTCCAAGCCAATGCCACGATGCATGCCCTCGGCAGCCATTTGAAACACAGTGTTGACGTCCAGCTTCTCGTTCGCCGCATTGGTCAGTTCACGCAGAATAGATAGTTGTAGTTGCGGGTTGCCGACCATGACGGGGAGATCGGGGTTGGGTATGCGGGGTACCTCGATGAGGTGACAAAGCCGCGTCGCGCCGTATTTTATGGCGACGGCGGCAGCTTCCTCCGTGGCTTTAAACATGAGCGCCCGTGCTTCATCGGGACTGTTGCCCGTAAAGCTGGCAACCCTCTTAATGACTTTGTCGGTCTCTTCAGTGTCCCAGCCTTGCATGGCGACGTCGCTAATGTCACCACCGAGTATCACCGCTTGTGCCTTGGTAGATGGTTTTTGATTAGCCTTCAATGACTCCTCCAACACACTGCCAAGACTCCAGAGTTCGCACAAACCTCTGCTAATGGTTTTCAGTGAGGTGCCCAGTATGTCGTGTTCGAGCTCGGTCTGGTCGGCGTCAGGGTGAGCATCTATTGCCGCTGCCAGTTCTTCCGCCGCGTCGCCTCCATAGGCCCAAAAAGCCATTTCCCCCAGGCGTTGCAACAAGCCTGCGACGAATACCTGCTCACGCACCTCATGTTGTCCTTCAGGCATCATCCAGCGAGCTTGAGAACCGTTATGAAAGCCCTTGGCCATAACCGCCAGTAAGTGTTCTTTGGGTTCTTTGCCAAGCAATGTATCGATGATGGCGATGGATAGGCAAATATCACGAATGCCCTGAAACCCTACAAGCACAATGGCACGGCTGACGGTAGTCAATGATGTGCCGAGGGGGTTGAATCGCGCGCTGTTGGCGACCCGCAATACTTGTGAGGTCAGGTTGGCATCCTTGAGGATGACCTCTGCGAGTTGGCTGGCATCTGCGTCAGCGTCACCCGTGAGCGCATTGAGTTCAGCGATCACCGTACCGAGGGCCGGCATCTCGATCTGTGCGAGTCTGTGCACCCAGGCGCGCAGTCCTTTGATTGCCATAGCGGTTAACCATCAGTGAACGCTTAAGTGTAGTGCAACCTGTCAATCTTTCTAGGTTTATGCCGCCGTAGGTGGAAAACTTGGCAATACTAGGACAACATTGGGCATGGTTATTCGTGCGCGGTACCTTACGCACTTTTTATTTCAGCATGGGGAGAAAAGCGATGAGCATTGACGCATTTCGAATTGAGGTCCGCGACTGGTTGGCCACTCATTGCCCCGCCGTCGCCCGTGGTCCGGGTGCTCTTCTGCCCATCGGTAGTGTGCGTCCCATCGACCCAGATCTATTAGCTTGGCGGCATGCGCTGGGGAGTAAGGGCTGGTCGGTGCCTCTATGGCCCAGGGAGTATGGCGGTGGTGGCCTGAGTCGTGAGCAGTTCGGGGTGCTGCAGGCAGAGATGCGGGCGATCGAGGCGAGACTACCAATGCCGGGAATGGGTACGTCTATGATAGGGCCGACGCTGCTCGAGTATGGCACCCAAGAGCAAAAGCTCAGGCATATTCCCTCTATCGCCATGGGGGATATTGCGTGGTGCCAGGGCTACTCAGAACCGGGTGCTGGTTCAGATCTGGCAAGTTTGCAAACCCGGGGCGTGGATCGGGGTGATTTCTTCGAGATCAATGGCCAAAAAGTCTGGACCTCCGGTGCCCAGTTCGCTGACTGGATGTTTGCCCTGGTGCGCACAGACCCGAATGTGCCCAAGCATGAAGGTATCAGCTTTGTGCTGCTCGACATGCATCAGCCGGGTGTGACTATTACTCCCATCAAATTGATTGCCGGCTCCTCACCGTTCTGCGAAACCTTCTTTGACAATGCCATGGCCCGCAAAGACGATCTGGTGGGCCAGCTAAATCGTGGCTGGGCTGTGGGTAAGCGGCTACTGCAACATGAGCGTTCAGGCCAGGGCGGTCTGGGTGACGGTGGCGCGCGGCCGGTCGGACCGACAACGCCTTTGCTAGAGGTCGCCCGTGAGTATGTGGGTATTGATAGTGCCGGGCGAGTCATGGAGCCAGAAGTGCGTGACGAGCTGGTCAGGTTTGCGATGAATACCCGTAGCTTTCAACTGACCCAGCGCCGGGCGCGTGAAGAGAATACTGCCGGCAAGACCATGGGTGAGGCCACCTCTATCTTTAAGTTGTATGGAGCTACCCTAACCCGTGACAGCGCTGAATTTCGTGCTCAGATGATGGGTGTTCAGGGTTCTGGTTGGGAGGGACCGGGGTTCAGTGCCGCAGAGCTTGAGGCGACGCGGAGTTTTCTGAGCACTCGCGCGATGACTATTTTTGGCGGCACCAATGAAGTGCAGTGCAATATCATCGCTAAGCGCGTTCTGGGACTGCCCGATTGATGTCGTGTCAGGCAACCCTCGACGGGGCTGGATTGCATCGGCGAGTGACGCACAGATTAAGCGCTAGCGAGGCAGGAGTAAGATAGTGGTGTTAATCATCCGCGTAATTTTGGAACAGGGCAGGTTGTCATGCAGTTGAGCAAGCCGTTGAAAAGGTGGTTAAGCAAACCGCTGAGCATGCAGTTAGTCAGGCTCGCATCAACGTGTTAGTGCGCTGGTTAACCAGGGCGCTGCCGTTGATGGCGTGGTGGCCCCAGTACCGACTGGATGACTTTAGGCAAGACCTGGTTGCGGGTGTTGTCGTGCTTTTCATCACTGTGCCACAGGTCATTGCTTATGCTTTTTTGGCTGGCTTGCCACCCGAAACAGGCTTGTATGCATCGATTATGGCGCTGTTGTGCTACGCCGCGTTTGGTAGCTGTCGAACTCTGGCGGTCGGGCCGACAGCCATTCTCGCGATGATGACGTTAGAGTCGACCTCTGCATTTGCGATACCGGGTACGGCGGATTACACCCTGTTGGCGGCCAAGTTGGCGATGCTGACGGGTGGGATTTTGCTCGTGTTACGTGCGGTTAACTTTGGCGCGGTGATCAGCTTTCTCAGTCATGCCGTCGTGACAGGCTTTATTACGGCCGCCGCGATCCTCATTATCACCAATCAAATTCCACCCATACTTGGGCTAATACCGGCGAGCGAAACAGGTATATGGGCTGTGGTCAGGCATACGTTTACACAGGTGGGAGCGCTGAATATCATCGCTGCGCTAATTGGTTTGGGCGCGATGTTTTTACTCTGGTTTTGTCGTTATCATCTGGCAAATTTGTTGCTGAAAACAGGCATTAACCTGCGCTGGATTAATAGCCTAGTGCGGTCGGCGCCCATGTATGCGGTGACGATTTCGGTGCTGATTGTCTGGTTGATGAGTCTCAGCGGCAATGACAGTGTCGCCGTGGTCGGCGTCATACCAAGTCAGATGCCGGTCTTGGCCGAGGTCAGTTTGAGTCTGCATGATATTCAGACGCTGGCGCCGTCAGCATTCTTAATGGCGATGGTCATATTTATGGAAAGCACCTCTATCGGTGCGGCCGTGGCCAGTAAGCGCCGTGAAAAAATAGAACCTAATCAGGAGCTTGTGGGGTTGGGGTTGGCGAACCTGGGTTCGTCCTTGGTGGGTGGGTTTCCCGTTGCCGGCAGCTTCGCCCGCACGATCGTCAATTTCAGTGCGGGCGCTGTGACGCCGATGGCATCGGTGGTCACCTGTGT
>JBLHRT010000208.1:0-5329 GCA_047626255.1 Candidatus Azotimanducaceae bacterium | reverse complement strand
CAGGTTACACTCAGCGCGCGGGTCGGTATGCGCCCCACCCAAGGCTAAAACCTCCTCACCCTCCAAGACCCACTCCTGAGCATTACCGATGTGGTTATACAACCCCCACCGGTTGGGCCTGCCAGACAACGTATTCAGCAGCTTCTCGCCGAGTCGCACACCCCGGGAGTCAACACTGCAATTGACATTCTCGGCCACGGCTTCCGGTTGGTTGGTCGTAGCAGCATGCTGCCACTCTTCGATCGTGGGCAAACGGTAATGCTGGCCACTCTGATCTGACAGCCAGCTCATATAATCACTGGCCTGATCTAGAGAGATATTGGTCGCGGGTAAGGAGTTCGTGCCAGCCAGGTTCGTACAGCCGGTTTGTTCGCAATACTGATTGTAATCAGCGATTCGAATTTCAATCCGACTAATGGCAAACTTCGCTACTTCAGAACCGGGCTTGGCGGGGATCACGACCATTTCAGGGCCACCACCACCCACTGCTAGAGGATCCACGCACCAGCTGCGGTTGCGACTACCCTGACCTTCCAAATTACGCGCAGCGCAGGGATCCAGGTCATTAATTTCAACGCTCCTCAGCACCGCTTGGTCGGGAAACTGATCGATCGCGATCTGCTTGATTTGACGGGCTCGCTCTGGCAATCGCACGCCGATGCGCTGCTCAATGCAGCCGGCAAGTGCACCCGCAAAACCAGGTCTGTCGAGTGCGTACTGCTCCGGATAGTTGGTTTCCATGGCCTGATACAGGCCACTCAACCGCTGCAGCTCCGAATCACTCAGATCTCCCTTACAGCGCAGAATATCCCGAAACTCTGCGACGTGTTCCGAGTAATCGACATTTCGCGCCAGTCGTTGCACCTCGATTTCTGCCGTTTGCTCGGCGACGAGTAACAACGAGACCTCGCGTTTGATGGCATTTTCTAGGCTCTGCTCAATGCCCGTTTTCTGGAATTTGCGCAGCTCTAACGCCGTATTCAAAGGTCCCTGAGCAGCCAGGATCGCGGTAACGTCATACTTGTGGTGCTGCTCCACAAAGGCGTGCAGTACATGGGCCCGGTCTAGGGTGACCAGTGCCGTATCGATGGTATCAATGCTGGCCTGCAACTGCAGCTGCAACGCTTCGCCGCCAGTTTCTGTAATAGGCGTGGGCGTTACCACCGAGGCCACATCTCGCAAACGACTAATCTCAGCTAAGTACATGCTCAAAATAGTATTCCGAAAGCTCTTCAGGCGAGCCTCAATCGGCTCACGCCGATCACCCTCGCCCGCGTATAGATCGTCCAACATCTCAGCGAAGGCCTCCTCTAGCTTTAGATCAGCCAGTGTCGCGCGCGACAGACTAAACCGGGTCTGCTCGCGCCAATCCGCGGAGTCGAATCGGGCATTATTAATACGCTCATCGACACCATCAGCGTTGACCTCGTATTCACCCTGTAGGCGAGTCAACTCATCAGGAATAACGGTGCCGCCGTAAAGCGAGCTGTAGACACCAAAACCAATCGCACTCACTACAATAGCGGCAGTTGCCGCGTACCGCACATAAGGTGGATCTTTACTGAACATCCCCTCGTGAAACTCATCAATACTCTGCGTCCGGTCCTCACCCTTAAGGGCCAGCGCTTTCTTCAGGGCGCGCCAATGGCGACGTCGAAGAGACGGGATGGGCTCAGGTTGCAACCCTTGGGCCAGCGCCTTATCAGCTGGAACACGATTGTAAGGGTGTTTACCTGTGAATAACTCATACGCCACCAGCGCAACAGCATAAACGTCGTCTGATTTTGTCGGCTCACCACCAATCAGCATTTCATAGCTGGCGTAGGTCGGTGTTAGGGCCCCGAGGGAACCGGCGTCAAACACGGTCTTCTCACCATCAGAAACCATGTCACCCGGATTAGAGACGGCTCGCGCAATACCAAAGTCAAATACCTTGGCCGCTTTCGAAGTGGTGTAGTAGATATTGCCGGGCTTGAAGTCCGAGTGGACAATCCCCGCGTCATGCGCCCGCCCAAGGCCCGCGCAGATACCCTCGATAATGTTCCAAGCATCGTCGATGCTGACGCCTTCCGGATGATCCCGTAAATAATCATCCAGCGGTTGTCCATCGAGCAACTCCATAGACATGAATACCGTGTCGCCCTCACGGTCAAAATCATAAACGCCCATGATATTCGGGTGCGGAATGCCCCGGGTCCGGGTTGCCTCGCGCTGCAGGGAGATAAAACCATCTTTATGCTTGGAGAAATTCTCATTCAGGATCTTGATGGCGAGATAGGGGTAACGTTCCTGAGCCTCCTGCTGACGCAGGTCGAGTGCTTTGTAGACATCACCCATGCCGCCACTGCCAATCTTCTGCTCGAGCACGAAGCGATTTTTCAGCAGTCGACCTGCCTCCGAATTCCCTCGGGATTTGGAATCCTGCCCAACAGATGCCACATAGGTCGTATCTGGCGGTCCTACACCACCGCCAATAATCGTAGCGTCGTCATCGGCACCGTTAATGATTGTTCGATCGTCATCAATGGAATCACTGACTAACGTCGTCGCGTCATCGCCGGCGGGGCGTGTTACGGTGAGATTGCCGTTACCTGGGGACGAGATAACGGTGGCATCATCATTATCGGCAGACGCAATAACGGTGACATCATCATTGCCCGCTGGAGCAATATCGACACCACTGCTACCGTTAGGATTGGTGCTATTAGCACCATCAGAAGTCTTAGCCGGAAGAATCGCTGTAGCATCTGTAGCACCCTGATCCGCGCCAGGCAGCAGTACAGTGGAATGAGTCACACTGGCGCGAGACAGCACAACCGTCGCATCACTGCTAGAATTCCGCCGCGTGACTGTTTCCTCAGCCACAGGCTTATTGGAATCCTTGGACATACATATACCTCACAACAAAATCGCGTTACATGTATCTACAACGGGTTCCTGTCACAGGCAAGGAAGTATCGTTGCCGTTACTCTGTTTAGCGCGTCAAATGTCGGACCACGGATAAGACCGCAATCCAACTCACTCAGCTATTCACAGATATAACGGATCAACTGAATCTCTTCTTGCTCGCTGACCTCAGCACCAAGGCTGATAAAACCACCGCCCCAGAGCATCAATTCTTGACGGCGCAGAAAAATATTCTCGCCATCATCGGTCTTAACATAGGTGCCATTTGAACTCTGGTCCGTCAGCAGGAATTTCCCGCGGCGAAACTCTATGGCGGCGTGACTGCGCGAGGCAAGTTTGGTCTGGCATAGCAGATCGCTCTGCACACCACGACCAATCACAAAGGTACGGTTATCACTTGAGGCTATACGCGTCGTCTGCCCACCCAGAACGAGCTCCAGATACTTAACCTGAACATCTTCGGGCGCAGACATCACTTCGATACGCGTGACGTCGTCGCTGGTCTCCCAGACAACCTGGTAGATCACTATTTGTTCTTCTTTGCCTCTCACGTTAGTCCGGTCGAACTGCCGGCTAAGATCTTGCAAATCCGCATCAAGCAGCTTGATGGTTTCCGCCGTGGTAATGATCTGGTCACCTTTGGCAATTTGCGCCATGCGAGCCGCGACGTTCACTGCATCACCGAAGACGTCACCGTCCTCCATCAAAATAGCCGGGCCAAAGTGTAAGCCGATCTTAATTTGGATCTTGATGGATTCGCCTTCCACGCCACCAGCAATCTCTTCCTGAATTTCCTTGGCGGCGCGAACGCAGGCGTTGGCTGAACCGAAACGACACATGATTTCATCGCCGATGGTTTTGATCACGAAACCCTGATGAGTCTCGGTAATTTTCGCCATCACATCCAAGACTTTGCCAATAATCCGATTGGCCCCCTCATCCCCCAGGGTTTCATAAAGCTTGGTACTCCCGGTCACATCGGCGAACATGACAGCAACATCAACATTCTCTCTACTCATGAAACCTTACATCCGCATTGACCACATGGCATCCGTCGTGGCGCCACCTTTCTCGAAAGAATATAGGGCTCGAGACCATTTGACCACTGTTTCATAGCCGCTGGGCACAGATCTGCATGCTCCTGAGCCCCAAGATCTGACCCAAATCGAACGGGACCGCCACATTCGGCATCAGCTGTGGCAAATCGGCTCCAATTGATTCAGAATCATCATCAACAGGCAGTCCTAGAAGGACTTCACCCAGAGGAACGTTCATTGCAACAGTTCGGCGCTAGCACGCATGTGGGCAAGGTTAGAGACAATAACGAAGACAGCTATGTCTGCGACGCTGAGAACTCACTTTGGGTTGTGGCTGATGGTATGGGCGGTCTCGGTTTCGGAGAGGTGGCCAGCGCCATCACCAGCTACACGCTGACCACCCAACTGCGAACCGGCCAGGGTGTCAACCAAACCATAGAACTGGCCCACCAACGCATCAAAGAATATGCTGAGACCCAAGCGTCAGGCACTAACATGGGCACAACGCTGGTTCTGCTGTTGTCACAAGGCAATCGATATAATGTCTTTTGGGTTGGCGATTCCCGCGCCTATCTTTACGGGGAATCTCTTAAACAAATCAGCGTCGACCATTCCTTGGTACAAAATCTCATTGAGCGCGGCGAACTGACCGAAGAAGAGGCGCGGTTCGACAGCCGCAAAAATGCCGTAACCCGCGCACTCGGTGTACAAGAGATAGACACCGTACGTGCCGACAGCATCAGCGATTGCTGGCATCTAGGCGAGAAAATTCTGCTCTGTAGTGATGGCCTCAGCGATTTGGTGACGCCGCAGGAGATCGAAAAAGTACTGAAGTCAGCAAAAACCGACCAGGAAAAGACGGATACATTGGTCGACCTGGCCCTAGCAGCTGGCGGCAAAGACAACATCACCGTGGTGCTGATCTCTGCTCCAGACAATACTTCCCTCGAAAACAGCGACACCCAAACGCCAGCAGAAGTCTCTAGCGACAAAACTTACGTTCCTCAATAGCCTGCATATGCCGTCATGCGGTGACAGTAGAATCCAAATGGCCTGATAACCACATAAACTAAAGCGATTGTGTAGGCATTGTGAAAGGCAGGCTCTCAACTTACTTGAGCTCTGCTGATATGAGCTTGGTTGCCTCGGTGCGGCTCAACTCTTGGAACCTAATAGAGTCGAGCATAGTGCCCAAACCTTCACTTCTTGAAGATGACCTTTTAATTTTTACCATATCATTCGAAACACTTTTGAAAAACGCTTCTTTCGTTATCGCTTTCCAGCTTTGTTCTCCCCCTGCATCGATCATTCGCGCTACACACCACACGCTCATCAATTCTTCGATATCATGTATGACACACTCACCAACCTGAATTGTTTCTCT
>JBLHRT010000207.1:0-5332 GCA_047626255.1 Candidatus Azotimanducaceae bacterium | reverse complement strand
CTCAACCTGAGCCGCAGTGGCGCGCAAAAAGTAATCCAACAAATCGCCTTCGTTACGCTGGGGAGGCTTTTAGCACACCCAGCGGTGGTGGGTATGCAGCACTCCCGTAGGTACTTGGAGTCCATTCAATATGCTAGTTTTCACAGGAGCCCCCGGTCAATGCCTAAGATCACTGAGATCTTTGCGCACATCGTTGATGAAAGTGATGGCACAAGCTCCGAATGGAGTGGGCGGGTAGGCTTCAACAACTCCCGAGCTTTGCGCTCGGGAGTTAACCGCTTAACCCACCTTCGACAGCAGTTCAGACAGCTCGTCAGCGCCGCCCACCAGGCGCCCACCAATGAAGACCTGGGGTACACTTGTGGAGCCAGACAAACCACGCAGTGCCGCCTGGTCAATATCCTGACCAACAACGATCTCATTGAACCGAATCTTGCGCTCGATCAACAAATCCTTGGCACGCTGACAATGTGGACAACCGACGCGACTGATCACAGCCACAGGCTCGGGCGCCTTAGCCTCTGCATTGATAAACGCCAGCATTGTATCGGCATCAGACACAGTGAACGGATCACCAGGCAAATCTGGCTCAACAAACATCTTGGTGACAATGCCGTCCTTGACGAGCATTGAGTAGCGCCATGAACGCTTGCCAAAACCCAGGTCTTCCTTGTCAACCAGCATGTCCATGCCCGCCGTGAAGTGCCCATTACCATCAGCTATAACGCGAACGCTGCTGACGCCTTGATCCTTCTGCCAGGCGTGCATAACAAAGCCGTCATTGACACTCAAACAGACGATGTCGTCGACACCCTCAGCCTTGAATACCGGCGCCAGCTCTTCATAACGCGGTAAATGCGTCGCCGAACAGGTTGGCGTGAACGCTCCGGGAAGCGAAAAGACGACAACCGTTTTCCCATCGAACAAGTCTGCCGTGGTGACATCCTGCCAGCCTTGATCATCTCGGGTGCGGAACGTGACTTGTGGAACGGCTTGGCCTTCTTTGTAATGACTCATGTATAAACTCCTGTTGTTTGCAAAACTGCGTTGAACGCATGCACCTTATGCCTTGCAAATTGATATATAAAATGAATTGTTTCTGTCGTTTCGATCTATTTTATTGATCGACAAGGTTCGCCACGCTACACTTGTCGGCAAATTGGCCCGGGTCTAATCCCGCAAATGACTATCGTTGAGGCGCCACATGCATTTACCCCCTATACGACAACTTCAATACTTGGTCGCCCTGCGCGACGCAGGGCATTTTGGTAATGCCGCCAAGCAGGTCAATGTCACTCAGTCGACTCTCAGCACCGGTATTAAAGAACTGGAACTGTCACTCGGCGTGACGCTGGTTGAGCGCACCAACAAGTCCGTGGCGTTTACTGAACTCGGCAAGCAGATCGCCGACCGCAGTCGCGCGATCATCATGCAGACCGAGGATCTTGTTGATAATGCCCGCTCACTATCAGACCCTACCTCCATCCCTGTGCGCCTCGGCGTCATACCCACCATTGCACCCTATCTTGTGAGCCAGTATGTGATGGCTATCCGTGGCGACTTTGAGACGCTAAAGCTCTATATCCGCGAAGACACCACGGCGAAACTGATCCAAGAGTTATTCGACAACAAGCTAGACCTAGCGCTGCTGGCACTACCCTATGAGGCGGGACAAATTCAAACCCAGGTAATCTACCGCGAAGGAATGCATCTAGCTTTTCACAAGGACACCGGCATTAAGCACGCCCGCGACGATGACTTTGATGCCTTGCCGGATGAGAGCCTGCTGCTACTGGATGACGGGCACTGCCTGCGAGACCACGCCCTAGCCGGCTGCCGCCTGAAGAACCATAAGAAGATTCATACCTTCGGTGCCAACAGCCTACAAATGCTACTGCAGATGGTCGACAACGACCTAGGCGTGACACTGATTCCAGATATGGCGGTGCAAGCAGGCGTGCTTAAGGGCACGAATATCGTCACTCAACGTCTTCCTATCGAGCGCTTTTATCGCGATATCGGCTTCGCTTGGCGCAAGGGCACTTCCCGTGAGGAGCTGCTGCTAGCTATGATGGCGTTACTGGCGGGCATTCAGCCCAACACCTAGGCCCGCACCTAGTCCAGTACTTAACCCAGCACGACAGCAAGCGAACCGAAATTACAGCGCAATACTCGGGAAACGCGCTGAACGAGTCTCCTCTATAGGGTGATTAGCCGCCGCATGATAAGTAAAAACTAACGAAAACTTCGTCGCATCACTGAGATTACGCCCTGCCGCATGGAACAATTTACTGTGGAAAAATAACACATCGCCCTTCTGCATAGGCACCTGCTGGGACTGGGTTATCAGCGCCTTGTTGTCTGCTAGGTCTGGCCGTAGGAACAAACTCGCATCGAAGCGACCCGGCTCAAATTCCATATGATGAGTGCCGGGAATGACCCGCAGACATCCATTTTCACGGGTTTCATCACCCACCGCCAGCCACACACTGATGAGATTGCGCTCATCAAATGACCAATAACGATTGTCCTGGTGCCACAGCGTCGCACTGCTGTAACCCGGCTGTTTGGTCATAATGCAGTTGTGATGACATTGGGAAAGCATAATCTCAGACTGCCCGAGCAATCCCTGCAGTGAGGTTTTGATCGGGGCGCTCAGCGCCCAGTCTCGAATCAGGTCATCACGCGAATAGGCGTGCAGCAGACGTCGACAGGTATCGCCACCGGCAGCCTCACGGGACTGCGGTGCGCCGGGGTACTGCACGTCCACCTCATACTCAATGGGTGCCAGATTCACATCCAGATGCTGTTGCGCCATAGTGGCAATCCCGTCACAGACGTCACCCGACGTCAGGGCCCGGCGCACTAGAAACCCTTGCTCGGCAAAAGTCGCTAACTCGCCGGCTGTCAAACCGTTCTCCATCACAACGACAACGCCTGTGCTGAAGCGTGGCCCAAGGCACGGGCCTCCCAGGTATTCGCGACCTGCCCACGATAGCGCGTCAGAGCAGCCTGCGATGATGGCAGGTCCATGGCTTGCAAACAGCGCGCGGCAGGCAGACGCAACTGAGCCTCCGTCTCGTCTAACAAGGGCAGAAGCGCGCGCTCTACGACCAGAGGGCGCTGACTCGCAAAACCCATGCACAATGATTCAACCTGACGCCCACGATGTAGCCCCTGCTGCGCTGCGCTAAGGCTTTGCACATAAAAAGCCAGCACCTCGTCATTGGGAAAGGCAACCAAGGATGCAGCTGCCCGCTCACGAACAAAGCCAGCCTGCGTACTATCGTCAACGACAGCCAACAAATCTCGCCATGCCCCGGCTGGCAGCGCACGCAGCACCGCAAGATCGAGCCGCCATTCGTATCCCTGCAAGGTCGCCACCACCTTGTCATGCTCACTACTGTGTTCCGCGGCAGTAGCCGTGAGGGCGCCCATTATCGGCGTCATAGTCAGCGTGCAAAACATTGCCAAGCAAGCCAGTCTGCGCATCATTCTCTACCTCATCAGCAAAAACACAGATTATACGCCATCTTGAAGCGAAAATGTCTTTGCTGAAATCCCGTCAAGTACGCTATTGTTTGCTTTACACGTGGACCCTGTCGTCCACAAAGGTAGTCTACGCGAGGTATCCCCATGTCTGTGCCCAAGTCCAAGTCCAAGTCAGTCGAAGTCAGAGAGTACATGGAGCGAAAGCCGGTAACGGTGACCGCAGAGATGAACATATACGATGCATCGCAGAAAATTCTCGAGCATAAAATCTCCGGTGTCGCCGTTGTCGATGCGGACAATAATCTGGTGGGCATACTCTCAGAACTTGATTGCATGCGGGCCCTGGTGACATCAGTCTATAACGGTTCAGACCCCGGCGGCGCACTGGTTAAAGACGTGATGACAGCCAATGTCGAGGTCAACAAACCTGATGATGACATCATCAGCGTCGCGAGCTCCATGTTGGATCACAAACACCGACGACGCCCGGTCGTCGTTGATGGCAAACTCGTCGGCCAGCTCACCTGCCGACAAATTCTCAGCGCCATCAAAGATTTCAGCTAGAATGAATAAGCAAGAACCCAAAACCTCATCCCCAACAAGCCACGGCCACGCTGAAGGGAAAGCTGCATTTGAATCACGCGACATTGAGTACGAACAGTCACACCGGCGCTGAGCCGGCGCCGACAGCGGGCCCACATAACGGGCAGATACCGAGTACACAATGAACGTCCACGACCTCCAGTCGGGCCTTCTCAATAGCGTACATGCGCGGCGCTTGCGGACATCAATCCTGCTCGGATTGATCGGCTTCGGTATCAATTACCTGCCTGTCCCCCTGTTTGACAACATGGACCTTGCGTTTGGAAACTTGGCCTTCGTCCTTGTTGCCTACTTTTTGGGCCCCTACTACGCTGTCCTAACCGCACTTTTAACTGTTACAGCACTCTCACTATCGTGGGACGATACAACCTTGTATCTGTGGTTTCTGCCCGAGGCAGCCTTGCTCGGCTATTGCAGCAGTAGAAATTGGTTTCTGCTGCATGGAAACCTAATCTACTACCTTGTGTTTGGTGTACCTGCGGCTTATGTACTCTTGAGCCTTAATACAGACAAATCAAATGCGATGGTGTTGACGATCGCCCTCAAGCAGGCCGTTAATGGCGCAGCCTATACCGCGCTGGGGCTGTTCCTAATCCCTTTAATGCCAACCGCCAGAATCTCAGAATATCTGCAAACAGAACATCGCCACAGACCGTTAAGAGAACAATTAGGTCGCAGCATCGCTGCTCTCATGACGTTAGTCATCATTCTTGGCTCGCTGGCTATCAATTTTCAAACCATCGAAACACTGCGGCAATCTGCCCGTGATGACCTCAACAGCACCGCCATAAATTTGCAGACAAACACTAGAAACTTTGTTAACGATCACCTGAAGCTCATTAGCAGCGCAGCGGCTATCATGAGCCTGACCCTTGACGACAGCGATCGAGTGCTCAGCACGACTCAACTGCAACAGCAACTATCGACAGTACATCAGTACTACCCAACATTCTTAACCATGCTAGTCGCTGACGCAGGCGGATATGTTACCCATGCCAGTCCCGCCGACTTACTCCAACAAACACAAAAATCTAACGAAGAATTTAAGGTGGCGGATCGCGACTACTTTCAAGCAGCTTTCACCGGGAGCAAACCCTACATTTCCGCAGTGTTTCGCGGTCGCGGCTTCGGCAATGCCGCATTGGTAGCTATCAGCGCACCTATTTATGCCGGCGCTACGAGTGAAGCATCGGCCAGCCCTATTGGTATTCTTCAAGGCTCCTTGGATTTGACTCGT
>JBLHRT010000206.1:0-5378 GCA_047626255.1 Candidatus Azotimanducaceae bacterium | reverse complement strand
CTACCGCGAAGGAAAAGACGACCGCCAAGGTTCACAAAGACCTTGATGCCACCCAGTTGTATTTAAACGAGATTGGGTTTTCACCCTTATTAAGTGCTGACGAAGAGGTCTACTTCGCTCGTCAGGCACTGCGTGGCGTTGATTCTGGCCGCAAGCGTATGATTGAAAGCAATCTGCGGTTGGTAGTGAAGATATCTCGACGTTATTTGAATCGCGGCCTTTCCCTGCTGGACCTCATTGAAGAAGGTAATCTCGGTTTGATACGGGCCGTTGAAAAATTTGACCCTGAGCGGGGTTTTCGCTTTTCGACCTATGCGACCTGGTGGATTCGCCAGACCGTTGAGCGGGCGATCATGAACCAGACGCGTACCATCCGACTGCCGATTCATGTCGTTAAAGAGTTGAATGTGTATCTGCGTGCGGCCCGTGAGCTGTCCCAGAAGCTCGACCATGAGCCGACCCACGAAGAGATAGCCCAGCTGCTCGATAAGCCTGTAGAAGACGTGAAGCGCATGATGGGCCTCAATGAGCGCGTCACTTCCATCGATACCCCATTAGGTTTGGATTCTGATCGTTCAGTCCTTGATACCATAGCTGATGACCGGCAGGCCGATCCGGCGGAGCAACTGCAAGACTCTGATCTTCGCGAAAATATTGACCACTGGCTGTCAGAGCTGACAGAGAAGCAACGTGAAGTGATATCACGTCGATTTGGTCTGCGTGGCTATGAGATGAGTACGTTGGAAGAAGTCGGGTTGGAGATTGGCCTGACGCGAGAGCGTGTTCGCCAGATACAGGTGGAAGCACTCAAGCGTTTGCGCGAAACGATGGAAAGTCAGGGTTTGTCAGTCGACGCCATTTTCCAATAGCGTTATTCAGCCTTTAAGGCTCGCTTGTCGAGTCTTAAAGGTGTGGTGCCATATTAGCCGGGGTACTGATCGGTCGTCATTCGATGCGCGTCGGTAGTCTTCGAGATCTTCTGTATAAATTTCTGATGTATATCAGCTTTCCTTTACGTCTTCTTTGTTACGGTGGGCGTGCTCCTGCAGGAAGCGGGAGTATTCAAAAAACGTTATCAGTCTAAGCTCACCAGCAGGGACGCCGGCACCGTGGCGAACGTGGCAGAGGTAACGTGACAGCTGTAAAGGTAACGTCAAAGGCCAAGAGTGATAGCCAAGGCTATCACTCTTGGCCTTTGATGCGTGTCTACTTGCCTTAGCGCTCTAGATGGTCAATCTTGTTTTTCACTTCAGCCCAATCTTCGGCATCGGGCAGGGGATCTTTCTTTTCGGTAATGTTCGGCCAGATCTCGGCGAGTTCAGCATTGATCTCAAGAAACACACTCTCAGCTTGTGGCAATTCGTCTTCTGAGAAAATAGCGTCTACCGGGCATTCAGGTTCGCACAACGCGCAGTCAATGCACTCGTCGGGATTGATGACCAAAAAGTTTGGACCTTCGTAAAAGCAGTCAACAGGACAGACTTCTACACAATCGGTATGTTTGCACTTGATGCAGGCATCGCTCACCACAAATGTCATGGACCTTTTCCTTTGCTTGAGAAATTGAGAGATTGAAAAAATGACAAAGCACGCATTCTAGCAGCTTTTAGAGGCCGAGCAATATATCTGAGGGGAAGAAAGCTTCGTGGCTCCCCTCTTTCTTGAAAAGCGTCATCGCACAGACCGTATAGCGCGTCGGGTTTCAGGTGTTGGTATCAGTGGGCAGGCTCTCTTTGAGCTCGAACAACAGGTTTAAGGCCTCGCGGGCAGACAGCTCATTCGGGTCGAGGGCCCGTAGGCGCAATTCAACGGCAGACTCTATCGTCAGCGCCGGTGCCGCGATGGGCTCCGGTGCCGCGATGAACTGTACTGCGCCAAGAAATAGATCAGCCTGGTGGGGTGTCGCGCGCAATTCGTTGTTTTCTAATTGGCGCAACTTGATTTGTGCCTCCTGGATAACCGTTGGCGGAACGCCAGCCAGGCGCGCTACCTGCAGGCCGTAACTCTGGTTTGCGGGTCCGTCGCTAACGAGATACATAAAAATAATGGTATCGCCATACTCCTGCGCTGACAGGTGTACGTTCGCTGTGGCCTCGAGGCTGTCGGCTAGGGTGGTTAACTCAAAATAGTGGGTGGCAAACAGTGTTAAGGCGCGGCACTCACGAGAAATATAGGTAGCGCAGGCCCAGGCCAGTGAAAGGCCATCGAAGGTGGACGTGCCGCGGCCGATTTCATCGAGCAGCACTAGGCTCTGGTCGGTGGCGTTATTCAATATCATGGCGGTTTCGGTCATCTCAACCATGAAGGTCGAGCGACCACTGGCAAGGTCGTCAGACGAGCCTATGCGGGTGAAAATTCTGTCGATAGGACCAACGATGACCTGCTCGGCGGGAACAAAGCTACCGATATGTGAGAGCAGCGCAATCAGCGCAGTCTGGCGCATGAAGGTGGATTTGCCGCCCATATTCGGCCCTGTAATGATCAGTAGTCGTCGGTCGGGTGAGAGTCTCAGGTCATTGGCGACAAACGGGTCGTTGAGTACCTGTTCGACCACCAGATGCCGACCGCCGGTAATCTCTATGCCGGTCTTAAGCGTGAGTGTGGGGCGTCGCAATGACAGCGTCAGCGCGCGCTCAGAGAAGCACGCCAACACGTCTAGGTTGGCGACCGACGCGGCAATCTGCTGCAGTGTTGCCAGGTCTTCCAGCAGCCGGTCGAGCAGTGCTTCATAGAGGAATTTTTCCCGGGCCAACGCGCGTCCACGGCTACTCAAGGCCTTGTCTTCAAAACTCTTGAGTTCAGGGGTGATGAAGCGCTCGGCGTTTTTCAGAGTCTGGCGGCGGATATAGCTGGCTGGCGCCTTTTCAGACTGGGAGCGGCTGATTTCGATATAGTAGCCATGTACTCGGTTATAGCCCACTTTAAGGCTCGACAGACCAGTGGCCTCGCGCTCTTGGGTTTCCAACCTGATAAGAAACTCCGCGGCATTTTCACTGATGCCGCGCAACTCATCGAGCTCGGCATCGAAGCCCGTAGCGATAACGCCACCCTCGCGGATAACAACGGGTGGGTTCTCCATAATCGCCTGTACAAGCTCTTCAGCAAGCTGTGGCAGGGGCGTGCAGTGTTGGCGCAGCTGCGACAGCAGTGGTACATCATAATGCGAGAGCGTGTCATTGAGCGCTGGAAGCGCGACCAGCGCGTCTCTTAGCCGAGCAAGATCCCGTGGCCTGGCTGAGCGCAAGGCGACCCGGGCGAGAATGCGCTCCATATCGCCGATAGGTTTTAGGCACGTGCGTAAGTTTTCAAATCGATAATTGTCGAGCAGATAGGCAACGCTATCGAGGCGGGCATTGAGCACTTGCTGGCTGCGTATAGGTCGTTGAATCCAGCGGTTGAGTTGCCGGCTACCCATGGCAGTGACGGTCTGATCCAGTACCTGGAACAACGTATTGTCGCGGCCGCCGCCAATGTTGGTATCGAGTTCTAGGTTGCGCCGTGAGGCTGCATCAATGAATACCGCCTCATCTCGGCGCAAGGTCGTCAGGCCCGTGATATGGGGCAGGGCGGTACGTTGCGTCTCTTGCACGTAGGTCATCAAGCAGCCCGCGGCGCGTATTGCGGCGGACATTTGCGCGCAGTCAAAGCCGGCCAAGTCACGGGTGCCGAACTGGCGAGTGAGGCAGGCGGTGGCGCTGTCTAGGTCAAATTCCCACACGGGCCTGTGCCGAACGCCGACACGTTTGGTCGCGGCTGTAGGATAGGTCGCATCGTCGCAGAGTATAAGCTCTGCAGGGTTGATGCGATGAATCTCGCCCAGCAAGGCATCGTCGTCATTGAGTTCCATGACTTCGAAGCGGCCACTGGCAAGGTCCAGGCAGGCCAGGCCGAAAGTCTGGTCGAGCCGATAAGCCGCGGCGATAAAATTGTCCCGGTCAGCGTCGAGCAGTGATTCTTCCGTCAAGGTGCCGGGCGTGACAACGCGGACGACCTTGCGCTCAACGGGACCCTTGGATTCTGCCGGATTGCCTATTTGTTCGCAGACAGCGACCGATACGCCCTTGCGTACAAGGCGTGCAAGATAACCGTCAACGGCGTGGTAGGGCACGCCGCACATGGGGATGGGTTTGCCGCCGGAAGTGCCTCTTGCGGTGAGGGTGATATCGAGCAGTTCGGCGGCGCGCTTGGCATCATCGAAAAACAGTTCGTAGAAGTCCCCCATGCGATAGAACAGCATTTCATGAGGGTGCTCTGCCTTGATGCGAAGAAACTGCTGCATCATGGGTGTTTGGGTGGCCCCCTGATCGGCGGTAGATCTTGTGGACAAAATCAGTATCCTTTAGCCTCGAGCAAAGATCGAGGATGATGAGTGGGGCGATGGTGTGTGAAAAACGACTGATTCTACGGAAGAACGACCTGTGCGGCAAAGCGCCAAGTGAGAAATCAGCATAAAGCCTAGAAAAAACTGGAATACTGTTTTTATATACAGTATAAAGACAGTTATTATCAACATCTGATGACTAATAGATCTCTCGAGAGTTACCGACAGATCTCTAATAAATTACCGATAGGTAAGGATATCAACATGGCGCTAAACATCGATTCCAATAAAGACAAAGCCCTCAGTGCTGCGCTCTCCCAAATAGAGAAGCAATTTGGTAAGGGAACGATGATGCGTCTGGGTGATTCGCCGCGAGAAAGAATACCAGCGATCTCCACAGGCTCCCTGGGATTGGATATCGCTCTGGGCATTGGCGGTTTGCCGCGTGGGCGTATCGTCGAGATCTACGGGCCAGAGTCATCAGGGAAGACAACGCTGACCCTGCAAGTGATTGCTGAGGCCCAGCGTGCGGGCGGTACCTGTGCCTTTATCGATGCTGAGCATGCTCTCGACCCCGAATACGCTGAAAATTTGGGCGTGAATATCGATGACCTGTTGGTTTCACAGCCTGATACGGGTGAGCAGGCGCTGGAAGTTTGCGACATGATCGTTCGTTCAGGTGCCGTTGACGTCGTCATTATCGACTCCGTGGCAGCCCTAACACCGAAGGCGGAAATTGAGGGTGATATGGGCGACCACCATGTGGGGTTGCAGGCGCGATTAATGAGCCAGGCGCTGCGCAAAATGGCGGGTAATATCAAAAACTCAAATACGCTGGTGATCTTCATCAACCAGATTCGCATGAAAATTGGTGTCATGTTCGGCAGTCCAGAAACCACAACCGGTGGTAATGCCCTGAAGTTCTATTCCTCTGTACGGCTTGATATACGTCGTATTGGTGCGATTAAAGATGGCGATGAAATTATCGGTAACGATACTCGAGTCAAGGTCATTAAGAATAAAGTAGCACCTCCTTTCAAGCAGACCGAGTTCCAAA
>JBLHRT010000205.1:0-5391 GCA_047626255.1 Candidatus Azotimanducaceae bacterium | reverse complement strand
TGGGGTTTCTACAAAATCAAGAGGCTGGTACGGCGCTGCGTTTGTCGTCAGTTTGAGCGCGGATTGCACCAAACTCAGAGCTTGCTTTCAATAACGGCCAGCGTGTCGAATCACCTAGGTCTCTGACGATCGTGTGAAACAATTCAATGTTCTGAACCGCGCCACGTAGATCCCAGTCGGCGCTCCAAGCGTCGCACGTCTGGTGGTAGCAGTTACCTGTGTAATCAGCGATCCATTGATCACCCGCGGCTCGGCCGCCATCCACTAAGTCGGCGCCGCCGGCAATGCCCATGATCAGCAATACGGGTACACCTTGGCGTGCTAGGGAAAAATGGTCGGCGCGAAAGAACAGGCCATTTTCAGGTAGGTTCTCCGGTGTGACTACACGAGACTGTTGTGCAGCGGCGCGTGCGAGGTCATCTTCCAAATCACTTTGGCCTTCGCCGACGAGTATAACATCTCGGGCTAAGCCTGCGGTTTGGAGTATGTCGAGGGTGAAATTAGCGACGGTTGAATGTAGTGGGTAGATGGGATTTGATGCATAGGCAGCGGAGCCTAGCAATCCGCTTTCTTCGGCGGTCCAGACGGCGAAAACAACACTGCGTGCCATGGGTTTCCCAGCTTTGAGCACGCGTGCCAATTCGATCACACCGGCGGTACCGAGTGCGTCATCGTTGGCGCCAGGTCGTACGGTGCGACCCTGTGCGTCGGGTGCACCATGGCCATAGGCATCCCAGTGAGACGACACCATAAGTGTTTCACCAGCGCGTTCGCCACCAGGCAAACGTGCCAGTACGTTTTGTGAATCGACTGTCTCCATGGTCACATCAAAGTTTGCGGTTAAGGACGCGTTGGGCACGACGAACGCTGAGAAATCATCATTTCGCGCGAGCCGGCGCTGCTCTGCAAAATCGAGTCCTGCTGATGCGAACAGGGCAGTGGCTGCCTCTAAATGCAGCCAGCCTTGTAGTAGTGGTGGTAATGGTCCGGTGGTTTTTGCCAGCGCGTATTTCTCGCCTGGTGATGATGCGGCAACGTTCCAGCCGTAACCAGCGGCCTTGTCTTCATGAATAACCAGCGCCGCTAGGGCGCCTCGACGAGCAGCTTCTTCATACTTGTAGGCCCAGCGACCATAATATGTCATGCGCTTGTTGCCGAAGCGCCCGGCGACGGGCTCATCGTCGGCAGCGGCGAAATCTGGATCGTTCACCAGAAACACAGCGACCTTCCCCTGCAGATCAATATCACCGTAGTCGTCCCAGTCTCGTTCCGGGGCGCTGGCGCCAAAGCCAACAAAGACCAGCGGCGCGCCGTCGATAGTGATGCTGTCAACAGCCTGCGCTGTGCTGACGTTAACATCGATGCCTTGCTGCCAGATTTGATTGTCGCTGCCTGCCGATACACTCAGCTCGCCTTTCTTGCCCAACTTGGTATGAATCAATGGAACGGCGTGCGTCCAACTGCCGTTTTCACCGCCAGGCTCCAGACCCAATGACTGAAACTGGTCGATGAGGAAGGCGACGGTTTTTGGCTCGCCTGGCCCGCCAGGGGCTCGACCTTCAAACTCAGCTGAGGCTAAGACTTTGACAATGTCCGACAGGCGTTGGCTGTCGATGGCAGGCCGTGTTGTTTCTGTCACGGCTTGTTTGTCGATGACCGGTTCTGCTGTTTCGGAGCAAGCGCTGACGATGAACATCAAAGTTAGGTTGAGGCAAAGCTGACTGAAGCGATTCATAAAGAAGGTTTCCGGCGATGTAAAAGAGGGTGCAGCATTAGCAAATGCTGAGTATACACTAGCTAGTCAACCTCTGATGACGTCGAGTAACCTGCGTTATGGTCGAATTTTTGCACCCTAGTTGGGGACATCGCTGGGGGGATCGAAGGAGTTGAGCCAGCAAACTGCAAGCAGTTTGCTGGCTCAGGTCGGAATGTTGATAAAAAATTTCGATGCTATCAAAACGCCATAGCGCATGGCCCAGCTGAACATTGTTATCAGCCGCAGATAGCGATTCGTTGAACGTGATTAGTTGAGAATAATAACCGGATCGAGCTTTTGGCCGTCAGTTGAGATGACGTTGTACGAAATCCGATCACCCACGTTGCCAGAGACGACGCACTGGTAGTAACCCTTGGCAGGCATTGCTTTGCAAGCTTTTAGTGCGTGGACAGGCGTGCCAGCTTTAGCGGTGATGCTGCCAATCTTGTCCACGGGTGACCAACGTACGGGCCCAGCTTTACGGCAAGCTGTGTTTTTTGGGTCTTTACCGTTGCCGCAGCTTTGATCATGGCTGATGACTTCCAAAGGCTTCAAGCCGTCAAAGACGACCTGGAGGTTTTGATGGCCACCTGAACTTGCCGCCTGGGCAAAGCTGGTGATGAGTAACAAGGATGCCAATACCGCACTACATATTTTTGTCATGGGTCAGTTCCTATTGAACAAATTGTGGGTCTGATTTGAGCAGCGAGCGCGGGTAACCAGCCTCCAGCGCGAGCTGTATATACTGCTCTGACGCCATATTATCTCCAATGAGCGCATTAGCCACGGCGAGATCGTACAATATGTTAGCGTCATTTAACGCGATTTCTGCCGTCTTTTCTATCTGAATTCTTGCTTTGTCAGGGGTGTTGATCGCGGCGTAGTAAACCGCTAACCGTGAATTCGTGGCGGCATTGCTGCTATTGATGGCTAAGTTCTTCTCTGCGAGTGCAATGGCCTGTTGGTAGGCATCGTTGATGCGTGACGAATCTCCCTTCAGAAAGCGTAGATTGTCGCCGATATTGCCCCACAACCTATGATCATTCGCGTCCATTTTCAGGGCAGTTTCAAACTGATGCAGTGCATCTTTGAAACGCCCGGCATAATACAATGCGGTTCCCATATTCGAGTAGGCGGCAGAGTTGGTGGAGTATTCGCTGGCCTTGCGCCATGATTCGTACGCCGGCTCGAAGTCGCCAGCATAGAACTGCGCCGCACCCAGGTTGTTGTAGGCAGTCGCATTCGCGGTCGTTAGTTGCGTTACCCGCAGAAAACTTTCCATTGCTTGATAGTACAAGCCCTGTCGAAAGTAGAAATTACCGAGTCTATTTTGAGCCTTCCAATAGGTAGGGCGTAGGCGCGTAGCTTTCATGAAAAGCTCTTCGGCTGCCTGCTGATTGCCTTCCTCTGTCAATATTTCTGCTAGACCCATGGTGGCGTCAGCACTACGTGTGTTGATTTCAAGTGTTTTTGTGTAGTGATAGCGTGCCAGATCAAGCTCGCCGCTCGTGAGGTAGAGTTCGGCTCTTGCCAGTTGAACATCACTTTGCTTTGGATCTAGGGCTTGTGCCTGCTCGCAACTTTCCTGACCGTGGGTATACTCATCGGTTGCGTTGCTGATGCGATAGCGCTCAAGGTAGGCGCGACACATCGCTGCATAGGCTGCTGAAAAAGTCGAATCTATGTCAACTGCCCGTTGAAATCTGCCGATTGCGTTAAGAATATGATGTTGCTCGCCCCGGCGCAGTAGGTCCATTCCCTTCAGATAATCGCGATAGGCATCTTTATTGGGTGTGATGATCGCGAGTCCGCCGGTTTCAATGTTTTGCCTAGTGGCCAGGTTCAATTGACCTACCACCCCGAATACTAGTTTCTTTTGTAGCTCGAAAAGGTTGTCGCCATCTTCGGTATAGATCGTCTCCCACAGCAGGCTGTTAGAGGTGAGGTTATTCAGGCGGGCCCGGATCGTGACGATATTGTTGTTCACGCTGAGATCGCCGCTGAGCACAAAGTCGGATTCCTGTTGCATCATGGTGCTCGACATGGGGATCAAATCGAGGTCCCAGAGGCTGCCGATTTGCACGAGTTCAAGGTCATCAAATTGACCGAGTTGTTGAATGACTTCGCTCGTCATACTGTCGGCATAGAATTTGGCTTCGGGTGCATCACTGGCGACAAAGGGAGTCATTGTCAGGCGCGGGGTCACTTTTTGCGTATCTGTTCCGGCCGGATTCAGCCACCAGATGACAAATAGACAGGCGATAGCCATGGTAAGTATGGTCAGTGGTGTTGCAAAGTCGCGGCGCCGGCGTCGATATCGTTGGCGGCTTAGGGTATGCATTCCCTTGAGTTCGCGACGAGGGTCGGTATCGGTTCTATTGAGCACCTGATCGATGGCGGTGATAAAACGGCGGTATTCGTCTGGATCTACCGTCTCTGGCCAGCGTTTGAAATTGACACCTTGATGCTGCTTAAACGCTACTGGTAAGCGTACGTCGTCCAACAGGACCGGCAGCAGTATCTTCCTGTCTAGGCCTTCCAGGGCCTCATTTTTGACCCATTGTGAGGCAACGGATTTTTCGCTCCAGATGACGACAATACATCCAGCGGCCTGAATCTCCTGGTCTATTGTATTCTCGAAGCTATCGCCTGGTTGCAGTGCTCTATCCCACCAGATGGAATAACCTTCTGCTTCGAGGGCATTCACTAGCGGGCTGACTCGTGGCAGGTCCTCGTGGGAGTAGCTGAGAAAAACCTGAGCCACTATTTTTTAGTCAGTAAGTTCATTGCTCGCAGGTTAAATCATATTGATGGACGCGTCTATTGAACGCTACAGGTGACCGCTGGTCACTCTCGGCTATTCCATGGTCAAAATCCTTTGATATCCGGGTCGAGTTGTACGCCGAAGGAGTTCAGCGCCATGGAGACCATCGTGTACTGTCCGCAGGTAAAAACCAGGTCCATCATCTGCTGGTCACTGAAGGCCTGCTTCAGGCCCTGCCAAGTAGGGTCTGAGACAAAGGCATCGTTGTGCAGTTCGTCAGCGGCGCGAATGAGTAGAGCGTCGTGGGTGCTCCAGCCTGCATCGGGGCCTTGCTTGATCATCTCAAGTTCGTTGTCTTTGATACCGACGTGCTTGCCGATCACCACATGCTGGCCCCATTCATAGCCAGCCTTGCAGAGCCAGCCAATACGCAGAATGAGGATTTCGCGATCGCGGGGTGGGAGGGTGGACTTGGACAAAATATGGTTGCCGAAGACTAGCCAGCGCTTGGCAAGCTTGGTGTGGTTTGCCATGGTGCGAAAGATATTTTGCACGCGGCCGCGCATCTTTTGCGGTTCGAGCAGGGCTTTTTGTTCCTCGGTCCATTGATCTTCTTGCAGTGCGGGTATGCGGGGTTTGTCGAGTCTCATGGGCGGCTCCATTGGTTCTTTCAAATAGTCGTGTTGTGGGCTGACTATAAGCAATCGCTGCTGGCAGTGCTATGATTCGAACAATATCAAACGCGGGGAAAATTATGTCTGGCATTATTCTTTATCACTACCCTGAATCGCCTTTTTCAGAAAAAATCCGTCTGCTGCTGGGCTACAAGCAGGCGACTTACCAGACGGTCAAGGTACCGATCATCCAGCCA
>JBLHRT010000204.1:0-5396 GCA_047626255.1 Candidatus Azotimanducaceae bacterium | reverse complement strand
GTTTGGTGATAGTGTAGTGATTGACCTTCGATAAAAATTAACCGCGGTAGTAGTTTTGAGGTACAAACGGTGTGCGTGTCACGGTAATTGGGATGTTTTTTCCACGCACCAGAGCAAATAGTTGCGTGTCACGCTTGGCAAAGCTGGTGGGGACATAACCTAGGGCGACAGGCGCTTGTAAGGTGGGGCCGAAGCCGCCGCTCGTGATATGGCCAATCTCATTGCCGGCGTCATCAACAATGGGGCAGCCTTCACGCACGGGGATGCGGCCCTCGACTCGCAGGCCCACGCGCTTGCGCGTAACACCCTGATCAATTTGGCTGAGTATGGTCTCGCTGCCGAGAAAACCGCCGGCCTTGTCGCCTTGGCTACGTCGTGACTTGGAAATGGCGAACATCAGGACTGCCTCAACGGGGCTGATATTGGCGTCCATGTCATGGCCGTACAAACACAAGCCCGCCTCAAGTCTTAATGAGTCACGCGCTCCTAGGCCGATGGGTGCCACGTCAGCATGACTGAGCAGCAAGCGTGCAATGTGCTCGGCTTCGGTATTGGGAACTGAAATTTCAAATCCATCTTCGCCCGTGTAACCGGAGCGTGTGATGTAGCACTCGGCGCCGTCGATAGTGACATGGCAGCCGTGCATGAATGTCAGCTCGTGAACGCTAGGTGCCAGTGCACCCAGTACATCCTTCGCTGTCGGTCCTTGTAACGCCAGTAGGGCACGGTCGGCTAGCGCCTCAATAGTAATGTCGGCTGGTAAGTGCTGTCGCAGATGGGCAGTGTCCTGAGCTTTGCAGGCGGCATTGATCACCAGGAAAAAACGGTCAGCACTGAAGCGGGTAATGATCAGATCATCAAGAATACCGCCGGTCTCATTGGTGAGCACACTGTAAATTTGTTGATTGTCCTCAAGGGCAGCCAAGTCAGTGGGCAGTAGTCGCTCCAAGGCGCCGGTCACGTCAGGGCCGGAAATAATGAGCTGTCCCATGTGTGACACGTCAAACAAGCCGGTTTGGGTGCGTGTGTGTTGATGCTCCTTAATGATGCCTGCTGGAAATTGTACAGGCATGCTGTAGCCAGCAAACGGGACCATACGCCCACCGAGTTCGACGTGCAGATCGAATAAAGGAGTTTTTTCAACGATTGAATCATCAGCCATGAGCGTCAGGTGTCCTTCGGCCGGCGTCAGACGCCGGCGGGTGATGTTGCTATTTTTTGGTTTACACCAAGTGAGTCTTGCCGCCGCCAACCGATTGATCAACATAGACAGGGAAGGCGCGACACAAGGAAACAACCTGTTGCTTAACCTTTTCGATGGTTGCCTCGTTGTGGATGTCGTCTAGCACATCACACATCCAATGGGTTATTTGCACGGCCTGCTCATCTTTAAAGCCACGTGTCGTCATGGCGGGCGAACCAATTCGCAATCCGCTGGTGACAAAAGGTGACTTGGGGTCGTTAGGTACCGCGTTTTTATTGACGGTAATATTGGCGAGCCCTAAGGCGGCATCGGCCTCTTTACCCGTCAGGCCCTTGTCTACTAGGTCAACCAAGAATAAATGATTCTCTGTGCCACCGGACACGATGTTGTAGCCCCGCGCCATAAAGGTTTTAGCCATAGTTTTGGCGTTCTGGACGACTTGCACCTGGTAGTCCCTGAAGGACGGCTCAAGCGCTTCTTTAAAGGCAACCGCCTTGCCGGCGATCACATGCATTAAGGGTCCGCCCTGATTGCCGGGGAAGATAGACGAGTTGAACTTCTTGTCTAGATCTGGATTACCCTTCGACAAAATGAGTCCGCCGCGTGGGCCACGCAGGGTCTTGTGAGTTGTGGTGGTGACAACATGAGCGTGGGGTAGCGGGCTGGGATAAACGCCAGCGGCAACCAGTCCTGCGACGTGGGCCATATCGACAAATAGATAGGCACCGACACTGTCAGCAATTTCGCGGAACCGCGCCCAGTCCCAGATGCCGGAGTAGGCAGAAAAGCCGGCTACGATCATCTTCGGCTTATGCTCATCGGCCAGGGCCTGCACCTGTGCATAATCGATTTCGCCGGCTTTATCCAAGCCGTATTGTATCGCGTTATATATTTTGCCAGAAAAGTTTGGTGTGGCACCGTGTGTTAAATGCCCGCCATGGTCCAGGCTCAGCCCCAGAAAGGTGTCGCCGGGTTTGATCAGTGCCATGAAGACCGCTGAATTGGCCTGGGAGCCAGAATGTGGCTGGACATTGGCATAATCGCAGTCAAACAGAGTTTTGGCCCGGTCAATGGCCAGTTGCTCGACCACGTCAACATGTTCGCAGCCGCCGTAATAACGCTTGCCGGGATAGCCTTCAGCATACTTATTGGTCAGCACCGAGCCCTGGGTCGCCATCACGAGGGGGCTGGTATAGTTCTCCGAGGCGATCAGCTCAATATGGTCCTCTTGACGAACCTCTTCATTTTGCATCGCCTGCCACAGGTCTGGATCGTAATCGGCGAGACTAACTGACTTATCAAACATGATATTGTCCTATGTTGGGTGCTGCGAAGGTCTAAAATAGCGAATTGTTGGCTATTTATAAAATTAATAATTAAAATGGTTGCATAAGAAATACTTATGGCCGGGCAAAATGTGCACAGCGTCTGCGTTGGGGCTGGTGCCCGTCTGCATTCGCCGGAGAATGACTGTGATACGTAACTTGCCCACAGATGTACTGCGCTCCTTTGTTACCGTCTCGGAACTCGGCGGATTTACCCAGGCGGGCGAGCTTCTGGGCCGCTCTCAGCCTGCTATTAGCCTGCAGATCAAGCGCCTTGAGGCGCTGGTGGAATGCCGGTTGTTTGACCGGCAAGGTCAGCGGTTGCAGCTCACACAGGCGGGTACACGATTGTATCAATACGCCAAGGATATTCTAGCCCTGAACGACGAGGTTTTCACGGAGTTCAGCCAGCCAAAGATTACCGGTACTGTGCGTTTTGGTATGCCCAGCGAGTTCGCCACGACGCTGCTGCCTAAGATTCTGCGTGCCTACACGCAGGCGTATCCGGGCGTTACGCTCGAAATTAACTGCGACCTGAGTAAGAATCTGTTGGCCCAGCCTCGTAAACATTATGACTTGGTGTTGGCACTGCAAGATGCACCGACCCTGAAGCCCGCCTCGCGCCTGAAGGAAGAGGATTTGGTGTGGGTCAGCAGTCCGGATCATGACGTGCACCTGCAAGCGCAGCTGCCCTTGGTGCTAGCGCCGGAGCCCTGCGTATATCGATCGCGGGCCCTTGAGCGGCTCAATGGCGTTGGCCGTCCCTGGCGTCTGGTGTATACGAATGCCGACTTGACGGGTATCCAGGCTGCCATTCAGGAAGGTCTGGGTGTGACGGTACTGGCCCGCAACACCGTGCCTGATTCGTTGCGAGTCATGCCTGTTTCAGACAGGTTCCCCAAGTTAGGCAAGGTGGGTATCCATCTGTTGTACGACAAGCGTTCGGTGAGTGACGCTATACTCAAGCTGGTGGAATATATTCGACTCAGCATTTAAGGTCGGTATCTTAGGCCGATATTGAAGTCGATCTTATCATTGTCGGTGCTACAATTTTCGGCACTACAGCAGCCGGCACTGCAGTCGGCGTTATGGGGGATAATCCAATGTTGAGGATGAGTGTGTTTGACGAGTTCACCCACGGTGGGGTCCATGCGAGCCGACGCCCGGTTTCTTGTCAGAGCCGGGCGGCTCCAACAAATATGAACTTAATCAGAGGTTAACTAAGTGAGTGATCGGGCAATGAATATCGCGATCATCTTGGCGTTGACGTCGTTGGTGAGTTATTTCGTTTATGTGCGACTTTTTGCTCCGGCTGTTGTGATATCTGTTGAGTCAGCCGATGAGATCGTGGCGCCGAACACGCGCACGGCGGCCCGCGCCAAGGTTCTGTCCTGCGCGCGGGTCTACAATCGCATCCAGCTCAAAGGTTACGTGGAGAATGTTGGGAATACTGATCTGTCTTTCGTTACCGTCACAGCGCTGTGGAAAGACGAAAATTCTCGGGTGGTTGAGTCTGCGGTTGTTTATGTGGTGAAGGATATGATTTTAGCACCGGGAGAGCGCCGCGATTTTGAAGCATCGTCCGAGAAAAGCCGAGCGGCGCGCTGTAATGTTGAGTTGCTTGATTGGTGGACGTAAACATTATGTAAGAGCCAAGGTGCAAGGCGTTAAGGTGCCTCGTTAATACTGACTAAATGTAATCCATGGGCCTTCGCTTTTGGGCTCAATTTATGCGGTTGGTGTTGCTGCAAATAACTCTCAACGTCCTCCAGCGTGATGCGCCCTTTGGCCAGGTTGATGAGTGCGCCCATCAAATAGCGAATCATATATTTTAGAAAGCCATCACCAATGATTTTCAAATAGTACATGTTTTCAGCCAGTGGTGAAAAATCCAGCGGGTGAATGTCGCAGTAATGAATCTGTCTGACTGTTTTACTAACGTCTTTGTCTCGACTACTAAAATTGTAAAAATCGTGGCGTCCGACAAATAGCTGGCAGACCCTGCGAAGTCGCGCTATGGCATCGGGTACATTACCCTCGATGGGCAAGTTTAGCGCGATGTCAGAGGTGGCAACATTGTCAACGTGTGAGGTTCCGAAATAATAATGGTACTCTTTGCTAATACTAGTGCGGGTAGGTTGATATTCTTTTGTCGATACGACACATGCCAGAATACGAATGTCATAAGGCAGTAAAGAGTTGAGCCCCATCATTAAATGCTTGGGGTTGATTTCTACCGGTAGGGTGACTTTGGCGATTTGACCCTGGGCATGAACCCCGGCGTCCGTTCGGCTAGCGCCCGATACGGTACACGGCTGATAGTGAGTCATCTTTTTCAAGCAATTTAAAATCCTGCCTTCTATCGTCGGTCGGGATTCATATAACGTGTCGGTTGATTGTGCTTGCCACCCAAAGTATCGAGTGCCTTTGTAGGCGATCTTAATGCGATAGTAGTACATGCTGACCGCTATTCCGAGAGTTAATGGGCGCGCTAATAGGAGCGTTTGTAAGAGCAAAAACTAGGTAAGATTTCAACAAAGAGATATCCTGTGCTCATGGCGAAGCATGCCATGGAAGCGACTCGAATGAACCTCAAATATGTGGTTATTTTGTCTATGTCTTTTTCTTTGGCCGGACCCGCTTCACGATATTTTCTGCTGCATCTCTCGAATCGAATGCCTGTAGGTGGCATAACCCTAACAGCTTGGGAGGTGACTGTATGTCCGTGGTGCAGGTTGCCCCGTAAAGACGACAACCTATAAGTCGGTCTTCTAGTTCAAGGTAAGTGTCTGAATTTATGAGAGATTGCTTTCAGCCCAAAGCCTGCTATCTAAGGCCTGTTAGGTCGAATGGTAATTGCGGTGTAG
>JBLHRT010000203.1:0-5411 GCA_047626255.1 Candidatus Azotimanducaceae bacterium | reverse complement strand
AGGCATTTTTAACGAAGCTAAGTTCTTCAGCAGTCATGCCATCACGCTGGAAGTCCTTAAGCTCACGTGTAAACTCCGCCACCGATGCCGCCGTGCTATCCGTACGCACACCCGCACTGGCCGTGAACAAACCATAGTCCTTCTCGCCCGCAAATCCCGATCGCGCGCCGTAGGTATAACCTTTGTCTTCCCGCAGGTTCATATTGATACGAGAATTGAAAGCGCCGCCTAACGGGTAGTTTGCCAATCCCAGGCGATAGAAATCGCCAGTGGCATCGAAGGGCAAGGCAGACTGACCGATTCTAATCTCAGACTGCGCCGCACCAGGATTGTCTAACAAATAGATTCTGGTTTTCGATGCTGGAGGAAAGGGTAACAGCTTCGCAACGTCGGTCTTAGCGCCGCGCCAGCTATCTAATATGCCCAACTTTTTCTCAATCTCCGTCTGGGCAACATCACTAACAACCACCAGTTTCGCAATGGAGGGCGCATAGTAGGTTTCATAGAACCCTTTTACGTCGTCCAGCGTCAGCTTGGCGACGGTGTCAGCCGAGCCCATATTCAGATAGGCCACGGGATTCTGGTCGCCCATGAGCAACAGCTGATAAGCAATATCGGCTGTTGCTGCCGGCTGCTTTTTAGTTTGCTCGATGGATTGCAACGTCTGATTCTTCAGCCGCTCAAACTCTTCCGGATCAAACCGAGGCTCAAGTAACCGCTCGGCCATGATAGCCAGGGTTTCATCCAGATTACGACTCAAGCTGCGGACCGTCACTTCAGTGTAGTTATTGTCGACGCCAAACTTCACACTGGAACCCAACAACTGCAGCCTGTTACTCAGCTCTTCATTACTCGATTTCAGTGTTGACTCATTCAGCATCGCCGCCGTCATTGACGCCAGACCCAATGTATCAAGGGTTTCATTGCGTTGGCCCACAGACAGTCGCAAGCGCAAAGCGGTCGTCGGTGTTTCTTTGTTCTCGGCGCCCAACACAGCAACACCCGTAGCCGTGGTAGATCGCCAAATAGTCGGCAAAACAGGGCTAGGATTAGCCCCACTTGGCGGCATGACACTACGATCAAAGTTATCAACCGCGACAGCCGACGACGACGCCATCGCTGGACTGCTCTTGGGCAGCACACGAGGCTGCCGCTGCCAGCTGTCAGGCGCTGCTGCCAATACTGCTTGCTCGCGGGGTAAAATGCTCATAATCACCGCCGACTTGCCGACGATGTATTGGTTATACACACGCATCACATCGGCCATCGTGACATTCTCATAGCGTGCAATATCAGCCTCGGTGTAGTCTGGCTGTCCCGTAAAGGTTTCATAAGAAGCAAGGCTTGAGACCTTACCCGCAACACTTTCCAGACCGTATATCATACCTGCGGCGATATCCATCTTCACCCGATCAAGGTCTACCTGCTGCACTCCACGCTCACCAAATTCTACCAAAGAGTCTCTGATGATCTGCTCCAAATCTGCCAAGGTCTTGCCACTGGCAGGATTCGGTAACGCCACGACAGTAAATGAACAAGCCAGTTCCTGACAACCGTGCGAAGCTTGGGCTTGCACCGCGACCTGATTCTTAACCATATTCTTGTACAACAGCGATGTCTCATCAACACCCAGCACATACATCAGCACATCAAGTGGTGCCTCGTCAGGATGAAACCGATACACCGTAGGAAATGCCATATATAACAGTGGTAGGGCAACATTGTCGTCCATAGAGATGTAACGATCGGCCTCGAGGGTCAGTACAGACTTTTCGGGCATGGCCACTTCAGGGCCGCGAGGAATTCCTCCGAAGTACTTCTCAACCCAAGCGAGCACCTGAGCCTCGTCAAACTTGCCGCCAATGGTCACCACCGCATTGTTAGGTCCGTACCAGCGCTTAAAAAATCGCTTCAGATCGTTGACATCAACCCGGTCAAGATCCTCGATATAACCGATAGTAGACCAGGAGTATGGATGCCCGATAGGGTATAACGCTTCCCCTACGCGCTCAGATAGCAGGCCGTAGGGGCGATTATCATAGTTCTGACCGCGTTCGTTCTTCACGGTTTCGCGCTGGTTCTCGAATGCCTCTTGGGTCACAGCGTCTAACAGAAAGCCCATCCTGTCAGCTTCCAACCAGAGCATCTTTTCGAGTTGATTAGACGGCACCGTTTGGTAGTAATTGGTACGGTCTGAGCTTGTGCTGCCATTCATAGTGCCGCCCGCCTCGGCCACGAGCTTGAAATGCTCATCGTCCGCGACGTTGTCAGATCCCTGGAACATCATATGTTCGAAGAAGTGGGCAAAACCAGATTTACCCACTTGTTCACGTGCAGAGCCCACGTGATAGGTAACGTCGACGTGCACCAAAGGGTCAGAATTATCCTCGTGCAAGACCAAGGTAAGCCCGTTGGCTAGCGCGTACTTTCGATAGGGGATCACCACCTCATCACCGGGCAGTCTCGCTCTGGCGTCAATAAATCGAGCGCCGGAGACCACCTCAGCTGGCCCCATTTGAGAGTCGCTAACGGTCTGACAGCCGGCCAACACCAGCAGCCATCCGATTCCACAGAGTTGTTTCACATTCATACCTGACCTCATTATTTGGGCATACGGGCGCCCTGCACCGGCGCGTCAAACGTACTCGCCTCGAGAGGCCCCGATAGTGCCATATTCAGTTACTGTTCCCAAACATTTCTCGTCGAGTCGACCCACTAGAACGATGACATTGAAGGATACCTTGCAGATAACGCCGGCATGACTACCGCAGAGTGAAACGGGCCTAGCGTCGGTGCTATGAGGGCCTGTGTTATGCTTCCCGTGATGGTGTGCTGGCAAAACCTCAAGCAAGAACGTCAATATACATAGAACACAAACTACCTACAGCGAGGCTCCATGCCCCATTTCCTGATAATCACTACGCTACTTCTGCTACTTGTAGGCTGCTCGCCTTCTTCAGAAGAACAAACCGACGTTGCCGTCTTGGATACGCCCCAGATCGATACAACACCCCAGTTCAACGTCTGGCTGGACGAAGAATTTGCCGAATATCTGAACTTCAGTCCCTTGGCAAAGACACGCCTCGGCGACAAAAGTCATTATGGTGACCTAGACGATGTCTCCATGGCAGCCCGCGGCAAGGCCAGAGACTGGCGCCGGGCAAGCGTGGCAGAGATGACATCACGGTTTAGTCGGGACCAGCTCGACGACGAAGGGCAGTTATCCTGGGATCTGTGGGTGTACCTTGATGAGCGAGATGAAGCGGCTGAACCTTACAAATGGCATCGCTTTATCTTTGGCCGCCGTGGTCCCCACACCAACCTGCCCAATAGCATGATTAACTACCACAAGGTTGACTCGGCTGCCGACATGGACGCCTATATCTCGCGCTTGAATCAAAGCGGCCGCTATCTGGCACAGTACCTAGAACGGGCGATGACCTCGGCTGCCAAAGGTATCCGTGCGCCCTATTTTGATTACGAAATCGCAGCAAGCCATATTGGTCGTGTGTTACGCGGCGCGCCCTTCTCTTCGGACGGCACCTCCGCAATCTGGCAAGACATTACAGGCAAGATTGATGCCCTTGAGTCTCAGGGTACTATTGACGCCAAACAAGCCGCCGCCTACAAGGCCGATGCCGAGTTAGCATTATTGACAGTCACCAAACCAGCGTACGACGCCATCAAACAATGGCTTGAGGCTGACCTTGCCAACGTACCAGCAAAAGCCACTGGCGCGTCGGCCTTACCTGACGGCAAAGCCTACTATGAGCAGGCACTGGCAAATATGACCACCCTACCCATGACCAGTGAAGCAATTCACCAGAAGGGACTTTCTGAGGTCGCACGTCTGCGGGCCGAGATGCAGACCATTAAAAGCAAGGTAGGATTCGAAGGCTCATTGCAGGAATTCTTTGTCTTCATGCGTGAAGACCCACAGTTTTACTTCCCCAACACGGACGAGGGTCGACAAGCCTATTTGGCGACAGCTCGGGAGTATCTCGGCAAGATGCAAGCACAGTTGCCAAAGTACTTCGGCCTACTACCCAAGGCAGGTCTGGAAGTTCGTCGAGTCGAGGCTTTCCGCGAACAGGTTGGCGGCTCGGCGCATTATATGCGTGGCACAGCGGATGGCGAACGACCCGGCGCTTTCTACGTCCACCTCGCTGATATGAACGCTATCTCAAAGTACCGGCTGGAAAATTTGGCGTTTCATGAAGGTCTGCCTGGACATCACATGCAGATATCAATACAACAGGAACTCGATAACCTTCCCCGCTTCCGCACCTATCACGGCTATACGGCCTTCAGCGAAGGCTGGGGACTTTATTCAGAATTTCTAAGCAAGGAAATGGGATTTTATACCGAGCCTTACAACGATTTCGGCCGACTAACGGGTGAAATATGGCGCGCCATTCGACTCGTTGTCGACACAGGTATTCATGCGCAAGGCTGGAGCGAGGATGAAGCCATTGACTATGCACTAACCAACTCGTCGCGACCCGAAGCGGTTGTTCGCGCGGAAATCAGGCGTTATTTCAACAATCCCGCCCAGGCCACCGCCTACAAGATAGGTATGCTGAAGATACTTGAGGTGCGCGAGCGTGCTATGAACGAGTTGGGCGACGACTTCGACTACCGCGAGTTTCACGATGCCATATTGGGTAGCGGACCGTTGCCGCTGCCTATTTTGGAGAAAAAGATTGTCTCGTGGATAACTACGGTCAAGCAACGGACACCTTAAACCTGATGGGCGCCCTGCCTTTGCTATGAACCTGCGGGGCACTGCCGCTGGCTCTTCAGGTAAGCCACCAGCTTCCAAATATCAGCATCACCTTCCGGTAGCTTGCCACCGAAGCCGATCATACGAGTACCCTTGACGCCGCCAGAGATGGTATTGAACACCTCTTGGTCAGTACCACCGTGCAGCCAGGTACAGTCCATCAAATTCGGCGCATCGCTGGAACCTGCAGAGCCGCTGTGGCAGTAACCACCACAAGATCCGGTATACAGCAACTTGCCACGCTTGAGTGCGGCCGCATCATCCTGCAGGGCGACAGCGGGCGATTCCCCCTCGCACCCTGCCGTCATCACACACAGCGCCAGCAATGCTGCTGGCGCCAACCGCCGGCGTAAACCCCGGCGGCTATTCTCATCTTTTAACCACATCATCATTCACGTCTCGCCTAAGGGTTATTTCAAGGCGAACACAAATAGATGACCGCCTTCTGGAATATTGACAGGCCCACCACTGAAGGCGGCAAACGTATTCCAGTTACCTGAGCCAATGGCCACATAACTTTTGCCGTTGACCTGATACACCACGGGTTGGCTGCGCACGCCGCCACCCATCTTGAATTTCCACAACTCTTCGCCTGTACGACTATCCAATGCAATAGCGTGGCCAGACT
>JBLHRT010000202.1:0-5439 GCA_047626255.1 Candidatus Azotimanducaceae bacterium | reverse complement strand
TTTGCCATCAGGCTGCTTGTCGCGCAGCAGTCCGTAGTGCTCGATGTAGTTGGCGCTCGTGAGCACCCACCAAGCGAAGACATTGTGAATCAGCAAGAACGGCAGCATGATCCAACCGAAGGCGGCAATGAGCCCCACTTGCAGCACCACGGTGATGATGTAACTTTGCAACACCTCGTTTTGCAGGCTCCATACTGGCACACCCTTGCGACACAATCGCTCGTGCTCAAGCATCCAAGCTCGATCAAACGCGCCAGGGATTTCGCGTCGCGCGAAGTGATAGATACTCTCACCCATGCGCGCACTAGCCGGGTCGTCTGGGGTGGCCACATCACGATGATGGCCACGGTTATGCTCAATCCAAAAATGGCCGTAGGCTGGCACCGCTAGAACAATTTTTGCCAGCCAGGTCTCAAGCTTGGTGCGTTTATGCCCCAATTCATGCCCGGTGTTGATCGCAAAACCATCGGCAAAACCGGCCGCAATGGTTAGGCCCATAAAGGCCCACCAACTCAGACCCTGGGTGCCGACCCAAATGGCCACAGCTATAAATGTGAGGTAGTGCAGAGGGACCGTTAGATAAGTGAGTACGCGATAGTACGCATCACTCTCAAGCTGCGGCACCAGCACCTCCGGCGGGTTGTTTTCATCTTCGCCAAACAACCAATCCAACCCCGGGCCCATGATAAACATGATCACCAGCGGTACTAGCAACCACAGCTGACTGCCGGTCAACCCGTGCCCGGCAATACCCACCAGTGGGATTAGCGGGTTCGCCAGGGACAACATCCACCAGCCGCGTTTACGGTCTGTATAGGTCACACGTCCTGCATCCGGCGCGTCAATGGAATAGGTTTTCATTATTTCTCCTAAATCGACAAATCCTTGAGATTATAGTCTTGAATCACACTCGCTTTAGTGTCGTCGTTGTACCCGTACTGATCAGTCAAACCAGCGAACGGCTGGTAGTTAAAAGGTGACTGTGATGGATAGAATTGCGACCGAGCGTCAATAGCGACGGGAATGACACAGGCGCGCGCAAAAATACGCTGTTCATCATAAACCTCCCCTGCTGCCTGACTGAGCGCTCCGCGGGCGCCCAACACCGCCTGTCGACGGTGAAAGCCAAACGTTAACGAGACACGTAGATTGGGCGAGGTGTTGGCAAACGAGCCATGCAGCAATTGTCGATTGACGATCGTCACATCGCCAGGCTCACAGGTCAACGGGATGGCGTCAGGCAGATATTCCGAGCCGTTAGCTTGCACCATAGCCTTGATATCCAACTTACCCAACTTATGGGTGCCTGGCACCACCCAGAGACAATTCGCTGGGGTGCACGCATACAACTGCACCTGAAAATTGAAGCCATGAATACCCATATCCCAGTTGCTGGCGTTCCAATGAGTCACGCCATCCTGATGCCAGGCGACGGCGCCACCCAGCCCGGCAGGCTTAACAAATATCGCATCGTTGTAAGGCACAAAGTCATCACCATTGACGGCCTGAGCAATGGACAAAAGGTCTGGGTGACCGTACAAACGTAGACCTGAATCCATGATCTGACACATGCCCTGCATAATAAAAATCACTTCCTTGGTGTCCTTATCAGCAGGCGCAGGTTGCGTCATTGCCACGGGATGACGACCACCGAGAAGGTCTGTACCGCCCCAGGGATCTGACAGCGGCTTAACAAAGGTATAGGGGTTACGCTTGAACTGCTGACCAAAGGCGGGCCGACCTTGGGCGTCGTGCACGGCGCCCCGTCCGGTGGGGGCATGATCAAACAGGTATTGCATATCATCGCGCAGCAGCTGTATCTCGTCCGCGTCGACTAGCCCTTCAAAGATGTAAAAGCCTTTATCCCAGTAGGCCGCGAGAATATCTGGATGAAGATTGCCAGACTCATCACGTCGCAGCAAACCACGGTTATCCAGCTGGCGGCCACGTTCAACGCCACGGACCGTGTAGTCTGCCAGCGTCGCGGCGTGGGCCTCGGCGGTCAGTGGCATGGTTGAATTCGAAAGCATCACTATCTCCTCAATATTGGCAGTACCAGAACGGGCTAGGCGCCGTCGACGATAAACACGGTACAGTCAGCATTTTTTTGCCGCAGAGGAGCAACCGGTTCATATTCCTTTGAATCGACGAATGCCTGCGCACTGGCAAAGTCACGAAATTCAATGATCACGATACGAGTCGGCGTCCACAGGTCCGTTTCCCTGACATCCATAGCACCTCCACGGGCGCGGTAAACACCGCCATACTGCTCGGCGATGGGTTTCGCTAGCAGCTTATAGGCTTCATAGGCCGCCGCGTCTTGTATCTTGGTATCGACAATCAGGAAAGCGCTCATAACCGGTACTCACTACTGCTATTGGTTGAATTCAACATGAAATCTCGTTTGATGACTAGGTATCGCACAATGTGGGCAGAGAAGGCTCAGCGAGCCCGGTAACTCAAACGGTCACGTGACATCACAGACTTGGGCACGTTCGATGCCGGAGTCCTTGTGCCCATGGCTGGGATTGAACCTATATGCTAACTTTACTCTAACCCCAATACACCCCAATACACCAACCTAGGTCAATAGGGATTATCACAATGGCTCAACATTTCAATCTCTGGGGTAGCATCGCCCTGCTTTCGATGGTCTTTATTACAAGCTGCAGCAAGGCTCCGGTTGAGATAGCGCAGTCGTCGTCGGCTATCTCCACAGCGCTAGACTCCCAAAATGTCGACGTCGATGCGACGCCGCTGTCTAGCGAAGAACTCAAGCGGCTTGAAGCAATCGCGGCGCGCGTCAAAATCATCCGAGATGACTTTGGCGTGCCTCACATCTATGGCAAGACTGACGCTGACGCGGTCTTTGGGCTGCTCTATGCCCAGGCGGAAGACGACTTTAATCGCGTCGAGCGTAACTACATCTGGGCCACCGGAAGACTCGCTGAAGTCGACGGTGAAGCGGCCTTATTCAGCGACTTACGTGCGCGCCTCTACATGACGACTGCAGAGGCTATGACGGCGTACGACAACTCGCCCGATTGGTTGAAAGCTTTGTGCGATGCCTATGCCGATGGTCTCAATTACTATCTTGCTACGCACCCTGAAGTCACGCCAAAACTGCTGAAGAAATTTGAACCGTGGATGCCCATGTTTTTTTCAGAAGGTTCAATTGGCGGCGATATAGAACAAATTCCCTTACAAGAGATCAAGGATTTCTATGATGGCAACCAGGCGCTAAAAATAAACGTGCTGGCCGACGAAACGCTTATTGATAGCTCGTTCGTCGACAACGCATTTATCAAAGAAAGCACCAACCGCTCGCACTTCGACCTTAAAGAGCCTCGCGGGTCTAACGGATTCGCTATTGCTGGAAAGTTGACAGAGTCCGGCAACACCATGTTGCTCATCAACCCTCACACCTCCTTCTATTTCCGCGGCGAAGTACATGTTGTTAGTGAAGAAGGTTTAAACGCCTATGGCGCGGTCACTTGGGGCCAGTTCTTTGTCTATCAGGGATTCAACGAAAATACCGGTTGGATGCACACATCCACGGGACTCGACTTTATGGATGAATTCGTGGAGCAGGTCGAAGAGCGAGATGGCGTATTGATGTATAAATATGGCGAACAATGGCGGCCCGTAGACGTATCGACGGTGACACTCAAGTACCGGGATGGCGACAAACACTCGACACGAAGCTTCCCCATGTATCACACCCATCACGGCCCCGTGACCCACACTATCGATGGTCAGTGGGTTGCCACAAAAATCAACTGGGATCCCGTCAATGCCCTGCAACAAGCCTATATCAGAACCAAGCAAACCGGGCACAAAGGCTTCAGGGAGATGATGGATATACGCACCAACTCTTCCAACAATACAGTCTACGCCGACTCTGAAGGCAACATTGCTTATTACCACGGTAATTTTGTGCCACGCCGAAGTCTCGACTACGACTTTTCTTTACCCGTCGATGGCAGCAACCCAGATACGGACTGGCAAGGCGTGCATACGGTCGATGAAATCATCACAATTCTTAATCCGGAAAACGGCTGGATTCAAAATTGCAATGCAACACCCTTCACGGCTGCCGCGCAGTTCAGTCCAATTCGAGAAAACTATCCCCCGTACATGGCACCAGAAGCAGAGAGTTTTCGGGGACTTCATGCGGTTAAAGTACTCACCGGCCAGAAAGATCTGACACTGGACAAACTCATTAGCCTAGCCTACGACCCATATCTACCAGGGTTTGAAAAGCTTATCGCCGGCCTGATCACAGCCTATGACAACAGCGACAAACAAACCCCTGCCAATACCAAGAGTCTTGATGCCGCCATTGAGGTACTACGCGTTTGGAACTACGAGGTAAGCTCAGATTCAGTCGCCATGACCCTCGCCCACCACTATGGCCTGCAATACGGCAAAGATGGCGCCAATCCGCAGAATCTTCGCAGAAAAGCTCTCGTCAATTACTTCGGCACGCAATCACCCGAAACTGAACGCCTGAGCGTCTTTGCGACAACGCTGGCGAGTCTCGAACACGACTTTGGAGGTTGGGATATGCCTTGGGGCGACATCAACCGTTTCCAGCGACTAACAGGTGATATACAGCAGCCACACGATGACACCGCACCCAGCACCGCTGTTGGCATGGCATCAGGCCGATGGGGAGCGCTCGCCTCGTTTGGTGCTAAACGTTACCCAGGCACGAAGAAGATTTACGGCAGTGCCGGCAATAGCTTTGTCGCGGTGGTCGAGTTCGGCGAAAAGGTAAAGGCAAAAACATTACTTGCCGGCGGGCAAAGTGGTGACCCGTTGTCGCCACATTTTGCCGATCAGGTGCAGCGATATATTGATGCCGACTTCAAGGATGTTGCTTATTACGAAGAAGATGTGAAGCAGCGCGCCAAGGAGACCTATGTGCCCGGGGAGCGCGAGTGATCAGGGGTCGGAGTGCATTAATGCACTCCGACCCCTTTCGCTCTCCTTCGCCTCTTCGCTTTAACTATTTACAGCACCCGCCCATATTCATCCACATCAACAATCTCATAACCCAGCTCAGCAAGGCTATCGAAAATCACCGCCTTGTCACCCACCACAACAATAGCCAATTTATCAAGGTCCACATTCTGCGCCATCAGCGCGTTCAATTCTTCCGCAGAAACACCAGACAAAATAGACTGCTGCTGCTCAATGAAGTCTTCAGCCAGATCATAGGTCAGCACGCGCGACAGTAATCCAAGCTTCTGGCCTGGCGTCTCAAATCGCAGGGCGTCACGCTGACCAAAAGCATTTTTAACGAAGCTGAGTTCTTCAGCAGTCATGCCATCACGCTGGAAGTCCTTAAGCTCACGTGTAAACTCCGCCACCGATGCCGCCGTGCTATCCGTACGCACACCCGCACTGGCCGTGAACAAACCATAGTCCTTCTCG
>JBLHRT010000201.1:0-5448 GCA_047626255.1 Candidatus Azotimanducaceae bacterium | reverse complement strand
CCACCTGGGGCCAAGGCATGTGGAAAGGTGAACTGGCGCTGGGCCATGAGAGCTTTGATATCGCGAGCCTTAACCCACTGGCCCGCGAGAACCTCCATGTGCAGCAGGTGGTGACGGCCACCGACGGTAGCAGCAAGGGCGTGGGCGTGCTCGAGCAGATATGTATCGGCCCGTATCAGCCCGCCGGCTTTCACGAGTTCCTTGATGGCGCGACGTAAATCTTCCGCCTAATCTAGGCTTTACTCAACATGTCGATCAGGCCTCGAATGACGCCACTCTGCTAACAGAGTGCGCAGGGCGCTAACAAAGGCCAGGGGCTGGTCGAGAAACACGTGATGCTGCGCCTCGGGAATAGCAGCAAACGGTACTGACTCATCAAGCACCTTGAACATAAAGTCTGCAATGTCCTGGGTGAACAGATAACTGTCCTCACCATAGATCACACCCACTCTGCATCGCAGCCGCGCCAAGTCTTTATGCAGGTCGGCGCCGAATTCAAACTTGCGGAACATGGTGTCGTCGAACTTCCAGGTCCACCCTTCTTTGTCCTGCTTAATCGAATGGCGACCGATATAGTCGAGAATAAATTGATTCTCGCAACCCTGTGGCGGCATCAGGCGAAACCGCGCCAGCGCCGCATCAAAATCGGCGTAAACGCGCTTCGGCTTCACTGGCGAACTGCGTGGGTCACGTTCCCACTGGAAATCTGGCGGGCGTACGGCCGAGTCAACCAAGACAACACCGCCCAGACGTTGATTATAAATCAGCCCCGTCTTGAGGGTAATGTAGCCACCAAAACTGTGCCCCACAATAATAGTGTCAGTGCCAAAACCTGCATCGTCGGCCACCGCGTTAATCTGTTCTGCAAAGGCCTCGGGGGTATAACGCTCGCTCGCGCCACTATCCCCGGCACCCGCCAGGTCGATCGCAACAACCCGATAATGATCAAGAAAAAAGGGCGCGATAAAAGTCCACCAATATGCATGAGCACCGTTACCGTGAACGAAGATCAGGCCCGGCTTGGTGGTGTCATCACCCCAGCGCAAAGAATGAATGGGCACCCCAGCAACATCGATCATATGACTGGTGGGCTTAATGGCCAGACTACGCGTGAACCAGCCAGGTACGGATGCATCAGCAGCTTGCGACTCAGGCACGGGGTCTGGCTGCTTTAAGCTAGGTGTTGAGCTAGGTGTTGAGCTAGGTGTTGACGTCGGTATTGAGGTCAAAAGGCACACTCCAAGGTTGTTAGCTACTTGTCTCGCGCTCGCTGAAAGCCAGGCCTGGCCATCAAACGCTCGAGATACGCACGGGTATTAGGTTTATATTTTTCATCAAGACCTAGGCTCACGCCCAAGAACACCGCATAGCCCACAGCAATATCGGCCACAGTAAAGCGCTCGCCCAGCAGGTATGACCGGCCCTCCAAGGCCACCTCGACAGCCCGCAGACGCGAGTAGTACCACTGCGTATAATCGGCCACCACTTGAGGTTGACGACGCTCCTCGGGCTCCAAACGGGTATAACGCAACACCAAGGTTTGCGGAAAGGTCAGGGTCGCATCACTACGATACAGCCAGTTAAGGTACTCACCGTACTGCGGATCGCTGACATTGAGCGCAAGCTCCGTCGGGCCATACTTCTGAGCTAGATACTCACAGATCGCTGACGACTCAGTGAGGGTGACCGACTCGTCGCCCATCTCGTCAACCAGCGCAGGAACAGTACCCATCGGATTAATGTCCAGATAGCCCGGCTGAGTAAAGCGCGGTGGGAACGTCATATTCACCAGCTCATAATCGAGCCCCATCTCTTCGAGTGTCCACAGGGCACGCAGCGAGCGGGAGTCTTTGCAATGGTATAATTTAATCATCGGGCACCTGTTGGTTTATTCAACGAATGGTTAGCAGCCCGCATTTCAGGCACCGCCGCTAACAGTAATGCGTTGATCGGTAATATAGCGACCATCGGGCGAGCACAAATGCGCTACCGTCGCGGCAATATCTTCCGGCGTACAGACAAAGCCAAAGGGCATATTGGCGTCCAACTCTCGCATATCATCCGTGCCTGGCAGCAGACTCACTAGCTTGCGACCCATGTCTGTATCGACGAGACCCGGCGCGACAATATTGACCCGAATACCATGTGCCATTTCCTCTTTTGCGAGGGTATGCGCGAGCGCCTCCATACCGGCCTTACCGACACTGTACAGCCCCATGCGCGAGCCCATACTTTGGGCGGCGATCGACGAAATCATGATGATGTCAGCCCGCTCGGCGGCGCGCATGTGCGGGATCAGCGCCCCGGTCATGTAGATTGGCCCCCATAAGTTGGCGCCGAGCAATAGCTGCCATTGCTCGATACTGGCCTCATTGACCGTTGGCCGACCCACCGCAGAGGAGCCAATGCCGGCATTGTTCACCAAAATATCGATCTGCCCGAATTCAGCGATGGCTGCCGAGCACATGGCTTCACACGCCTGCTGGTCAGCGACATCAGCCTGGTAGACCGCAGCCCGTCGCCCCAGTGCCGTGACCGCAGCGGCCACCTCATCAGCGGCGTCCTTGCTCGACGCATAGTTAATAGCAATGTCAGCTCCCTCAGCAGCAAAACGCAAAGCAATCGCCCGTCCTATACCCCGACTACCGCCCGTGATGAGTGCCGTTCTTCCCGCCAGCTTGCCCATGGTGCTTCTCCCGTAAAATGACATATTAAGCCATCAGAATACCCTAGGGCCTATCGCGCTGCATCATATGCGATATCAGTGATAGGGCATCATCAGCGACAGCTTCGACGACAGCGGCCTGACACGAGTGACGCCGGTGACCACGACGGGGCCCAGCTAAACTGGTGCTATCAGCCCCACGCCCGCCGACCAACAGTACCATTAATTGAGATTCCTACAGTTTTGCTACAACAACCCTCCTTATTCTATCTTTATGTATTCATTACTTTTTCTTATTACATTTTGAGTTTTTCGCATCGACCCCAGATCAATCATGGAGATTTCTTCACTTTTTGGGTAGACTGCGCGCGTTCAAAGCGGAGACCCTTATGTCACCTTTACACTTGCTCGTTTGCGTCACTATCATTCTCAGCAGTGCTGTTTTTGGTATCGCTCCCCAAATTAAGACACCTGACCTGCCGCCAAGCGCACCGGTTGTCACCCTGGATGCTGTCGATACGCCCGCGCTGCCTGTAATCACGCCATATCATCCGCGCCCAGTACGTCTCGGTGGTGCCAGCGACTATACGCCACCCGAGTTTGCATTGCTCAGAGACACCAGCGCCCGCAAGCAGGCGTTCTATACGTACATGCTGCCGATGATCTATGCCGCCAATGCTGAGATTACTTTTGAGCGCCAGTGGTTACTCAATATGTCTGCGCGCCTGCAAGAGGCCCAGAGGCTTGAGGCAGCCGCCCCAGTGATGACCGATGGCAACGCCACGCTTGTTACAAGTCAGGGTATTGAAAGTAAGGAGCTGACGGCACTAACACGGATGGAACGCCGTTATCGCCAAAAACCCAAGCGAGGCGCGACGGTTGAAGACCGCCTTGAGCAACTGCTATTGCGCGTCGATGTGGTACCCGCGTCCCTCGTCCTTGCCCAAGCCGCCAAAGAATCAGGCTGGGGTAGATCACGGTTTGCGCGCGAGGGCAATAACTTCTTCGGCATCTGGTGTTTTTACAAGGACTGCGGCATGACCCCAGAGCGCCGCGATCATGGCCGTTTTCATGAGGTTGCCATGTTCGACACCGTTGAAGAAGGCGTGCGCTATTACATCCGCACCATCAACAGCCATATCGCCTATGACGGACTACGCGAGACACGCGGCATTGCGCGCCAGCAAGACGAACCGTTCGCCGGCGAAGAACTCGCCAGCGGCCTGTTGCGTTACTCAGAGCGGGGTTTGATGTATGTGAACGAGATACAGTCGATGATCCGCTATAACCAGCTGCAACGCTTCACGCGGGAGTGGAGCGCTTAAAGAGCTCCCATGCCATCGACGGCCGTACAAACATGGATATCTGCCTGTAGCCCGGTGGCATTAAAGTAGTCACGCTCAATACGCCCGGTGACCCGTTCTAGCAGCGCTGTCGGCAGCACCGCTACCACGCAGCCGCCGAAGCCACCGCCCGTCATACGCACCCCCCCAGCCTCACCCAACTCGTCTTTGATCATCTCGACCAGCGTATCGATGGGCGGTACCGTGATCTCAAAATCATCCCGCATAGAGACATGAGATTGCGCCATCAGACGCGCCATCAGCGGCAAGTCAGCCGCGTTCATCGCCATCTCGGCCTGCAATACGCGCTCATTTTCTGTCACCACATGCCGCGCCCGACGTAACACTAGCGGCTCGAGTTCCGTCGCCCGGCGGTTGAGCATCTCGACGCTGACATCGCGCAAGGCCTTAACACCCAACTGCTTTGCGGCCGCCTCACACTGCTGGCGACGGCTATTGTATTCACTGTCCACCAGCCCTCGGCGCACGTTGGAGTTAACGATAACGATCTGAGTACCCGGCGGTATTGTCACAGCTCGCGCCTCGAGACTGCGGCAATCAATCAACAAGGCCTGTTGCTCACGGCCCATAGCAGAGATGTATTGATCCATGATGCCGCACTGGCAGCCAACAAAGTCGTTTTCTGCCGCCTGCCCCAACAATGCCAAGTCGCTTTTTGACGCAGACCATGTGAACAATTGGCTCAAGGTTTCGGCAAGCGCCATCTCCAGTGATGCCGAAGAACTCAGTCCCGCACCCTGAGGCACATCACCGGCAATCACGAGATCCAGTCCCGCGATAGGATAGCCGCGCACACGGGCCACCTGCAGCATGCCTCTGACGTAGTTGACCCAGCCCCGGTCAGGGTCGGTATCGGTTTGCAACGTGTCGCTCACATCAAATTCGTCGATGGCGTCGCCATAGTCTGCCGCGACCACTCGCACCAGCGTGTCAGAGCGGGCGGCAGCGCAGACTACCGTGTAGTAATTGATCGCACAGGGCAGCACAAAACCATCGTTATAGTCTGTGTGCTCACCAATCAGATTGACCCGCCCGGGCGCCTGCGCGATGAGATCAGGGCCGTAGCCAAACTGGGTGAGAAACAGTGCTTGGGTTCGCTGTTGTAGGCTATTCATCGCTGACTACTCATTGTGTGATTCCTCAAGGCTCTCTACATCAAGACTTTCCATATTAAGACGCTCCATATTAGGACGCTACATATTAAGGAAATGCCTATCCGGCAATACCCGCAACCGCGCTGCCGCCTGTTCTGGCGTCAGGTCTCGCTGGGCTTCGGCGAGCATCTCATAGCCCACCATAAACTTCTTGACGCTCGCTGAGCGTAACAACGGCGGATAAAAGTGTGCGTGCAATTGCCACGCGGCTGATGGCACCGCGGCGGCTACACCCGCCTGCCGGGCCTCAAACGGTGCGCCATGC
>JBLHRT010000200.1:0-5454 GCA_047626255.1 Candidatus Azotimanducaceae bacterium | reverse complement strand
CTGACTCCAACATACTCACGGTGGCAGTCGCCTGGAAGCAGACGGCTGCGGAATATGAGGCGCTTTACCACCAGGGCTTCAACATCGCCCGACTTAGGGTAGAAAACGCTCTGGAGCAACATCTGCCAGGGGACCAACCTCTCGCCGTGATTGTCGATATGGACGATACAATTTTGGATACTCGCGACTACTGGGCCGGCTTACTCGCCAACGGCCAGGACTTTTTCGATGACGCTCACTGGGATACCTGGATCGCCAAAAACAAGGTTCGCCCCACGCCAGGCGCCCTTGAATTTTTAACCTTTTGCGCCGAGCATCAGATCCAGGTGTTCTATGTCACCAGCCGCAACCAAGGCGCGTCCACCTACGCCTATGCCCTTGATCACCTGACGCTCAATGGCTTTCCTTTTGCTGATATACAGCACCTCACCGTCCTCACCGATTCGTCCAACAAACAACAGCGGCAAGATGAGATCAAAGCCGGATTCAATGTCGTGGTCTTGATCGGCGACAACCTGAACGATTTCAGCCGAATCTTCTACCTTGATGATCGCAGCCAGCGTCAGGCACTCATGCAACAACATCGAAAAGAGTTTGGGCAGCGCTTTATTCTACTACCCAACCCAACCGATGGCCATTGGCTCAGACCTATATTTGGAGAGTCAGAGCCCGCCGCCAGCCGTCAAAACAGGGATAAGTGGGAGGCAGCTGCGCAAAAAATGCCAGACTAGGCGACGTACTAGCTTGCGTCGCTGCTGACAAATTTCATTGACACGGAGTTGACGCAGTGACGGGTATTTTTACCTGTGAGCCCCTCGCCCTCGAAAACATGACCCAAGTGACCATCGCAGGCAGCACAAAGGATTTCTACCCGGCGGCCGTCAGCATCTGTCTCGCGACGTACCGAACCCTCGATTTCATCGTCAAAGCTCGGCCAACCGCAGTGGGATTGAAACTTGTCTTCCGAGCGATACAGAGGCGCATCACACTGACGACATACATATCGACCCCCTTTAAAAAAATCGTCGTACTCGCCTGTGAACGGCTGTTCGGTCCCCTTGTCGACGATGACATGATGTTCTTGAGCCGTTAAATCATTTAGCGTAGCCATTCTATCAATATCCTTTTATCTAAGTTCTATCGTTAATATGGCACAGAACAGGCTTGGGCCTATTTTGCGTTCTGTCCTGAATATGAAAGGGGCGTACCAAATATCAGCACACCGTCTTCCAAAGCCGCGCGACGGATTAGCTTCTTGTCTCGCTTATAGTCTTGCGTATTCTCCCAGGGCTCATGATCCCCTTGCTTAGGAAATAAGTGCATAGCTCGAGTCATATAGCCGGCGGTGAAATCGTCAATCCACGGGCGCTGTTGCATGTCTTGGTCTTCAGCGCGCAATGTGGGCGTGCACTGCCGCGTGCCCGTGACATCCATATGATTAATCAGGCGACACGCATATTCGGCATTCAAATCCGCCCGCAAGGTCCAAGACGCATTCACGTAACCGAAAGTTTGTATGAGATTGGGAATACCCGAGTACATCATACCTTTATAGGTATAAGTACTGGCAAAATCGATGGGTGCGCCATCCATAGAAAAGGTGGTGCCACCGAGCAGTTGCAGTTCAAGCCCGGTCGCCGTGATAATGATATCAGCCTCAAGCGTAACACCTGATTTCAGGGCGATGCCCGTCGCGGTGAATCGGTCGATATGATCCGTCACGACGGTGGCTTTGCCGGACTTAATGACATCAAACAAATCACCATCTGGCACCAGACACATGCGTTGATCCCAGGGGTTGTAGTTGGGCGTGAAATGCGTATCCACGTCGTAGTCGTCACCCAACGAATCACGCACCATACCCAACAACCATTGCTTTACTTTTTCTGGTTGCTTGCGAGTTCGCCGGTACAACAACCCTTGTAGCAAGGTCTTTCTGAAGCGTGTGAGGTTGTAGGCAAACATGTCAGGCAAGTACTTACGCATGATGTTCGCTAGACGATCCTCGGCGGGGCTCGACACCACGTAGGTGGGCGAGCGTTGCAACATAGTGATGCTGGCCGTTTTGTCCGCCATAGCAGGTATGAGAGTCATGGCCGTCGCACCACTGCCAACAACCACCACTTGCTTGCCGGCATAGTCCATCGACTCTGGCCAAAACTGGGGATGCACCACCTCGCCTTGAAATTCTTCGAGCCCGGCAAACGCTGGCGTATGGGCTTGTTTATAATTGTAATAGCCACTGCACATCAACAGCATATTGCAACTGAACTGCACCTGATCGCCGTGTTCGCCCGTCGCGGCGGTAACCGTCCAGCAGGCATCCGCCGTCGACCAGGCAGCTGACTTCACTATGTGATTGAAGCGGATATGCTTGCGCAGATTATTTTCGTCAGTAGTCTCGTTGACATAGCTGAGTATCGACGGACCATCGGCGATCGCTTTCGCGTTCTGCCAGGGCTTGAAGCTATAGCCGAGGGTATACATATCGCTGTCTGAGCGAACACCTGGGTATCGAAACAAGTCCCACGTGCCACCGACATCGCCTCGACCTTCTAAAATCGCAAAGGTCTTTTCAGCACACCTAGTCTGCAAGTGATAGGCAGCGCCAATACCGGACAAACCTGCACCAACAATAACAACATCGAAATGATTCATGATTCTTTACCCGGTTGGATGCCTGTTTGTTTGACTGCTTTTTCAAAGACAGCCCTGAAACTCTAGTCGTTATGTTTTTTAGTATGCGCTGCAATTGCTTCGGAGAAATCCGCCCAAAGGGGCTCTGGCAGATTATGCCCCATGCCCTTAAACGTTTTGAGCACCGAATCTTTGATCGCTTCATGGGTATCAATCCCCCCTGTTAAAGGCACTAGGTTGTCATCTTCACCATGTAACACCAGCGTTGGCATGTTAAGGCTTTCCAGACGGGGCTTGCGGTTGCCCGTCGCGGCAATAGCCGCCATGTGTCGCGACACACCCACAGGGTAAAAACAGCGTTCATAGTCCTGCCGCGCACGCTGCATAATGTCCGCGTCCTCTATCAGGTAGCCCGGGCTATTGATCACCTTCGCCACAGTGACAGCACGTGTCATGACCTCATCAAGGGTTTGCCCGGCAGGGCTCATGAGTGCCGTCGAGGCCTCCGGTGTCGACGAAGGCAGGTCAGGATTACCGGTTGTTGACATAATCGAGGTCAGCGACTTAACTCGTGATCCGTGTTCTAGTGCCATGACTTGGGCGATCATACCGCCCATAGAAGCGCCGCAGACATGCACAGCAGAAATATTCAGAGCATCCAATAAGCCGGCTGCATCACTCGCCATATCCGATAAATTGTAGGCAGCCGTGACCGTTTCTCCGGCCATCGCCTGAGCAAAAATTTCAGCCATATCCGGTGCTCCAGCATCGTCACACTTGTGAGAAAGGCCCACATCGCGATTATCAAAGCGGATCACATAGTGCCCCTGTGCCGCCAGCAATTCACACAAGCTAACGGGCCAACGCGTCATCTGCGCACCAAGTCCCATGATCAAAAGTAAGGGACGGTCTGCAGTCGCGCCGAATGTATCGTATTCAAGCTCAATGCCATTGGCGAAGGTAGATGCCATAGTGATTCCAGTCATGAAGTAATTGATCGCGCAACTTAACCACATTCACGGTCATTCAGGCAAACGTCGAAGGTGGCCCAAGCCTAAGGCCGTACCCGAATAGCCCACTGAGATGACCCACCATTACTCTGCGCAATAGTCAGGCTAGTAGACATGCGGCCAGCAAAACGCCAGCATTTACATGTGCTGCCCTTCTGGCATTTGCAGGTGATTCAGTGCTCTGTCACATGACGCTTGCATCAATGCCATTGATGCTGTGTGTCTACGCGCTAACGGTTTCATTCGCCTATGTGTCCCCCACACAGCCACCAAGTCAGCACACGCCTCAAAGGAGGGGCTGACGCCGCCAGTCTTGGGTCTATGCTTCATTGTATGTTTAAATCAGTCATGAAGCCCTGCGCGAAATTAGCTCGCTAAACAATGGCAGCAGATCTATCCGTTAGATTTCGCGTATAAATCGCTAATAAGCATTCGACGTCCGGCAATAGCCCAGAGAAAAGACAGTATTTTCATGGATATACAACAAAGAATCAGCAAAACACTGTGTCTCGATACGGGCAGCAGTGAAACCAAGCGACAAGAGCTCAAGGCCTACTTCAATCAGACCTTCAGCCTCTATGAGTCACTCTTCAGCCTCATCACTGACGAGGCTGCCTACTACGAGCGACCAGAGCCTCTGCGGCATCCCTTGGTCTTCTATTTTGGGCATACCGCGACATTTTTCATCAATAAGTTGCTACTGGCCAAGCTGATTGATCAGCGTATAGACCCAGCTCTTGAGGCCATGTTTGCCATCGGTGTTGATGAGATGTCATGGGATGACCTAAACGAGGCCCACTATGACTGGCCTGCAATCAGCGTCGTACGCGACTACCGGGACCAAGTCAGAGATCGCGTCAACCAACTGATCGACACGCTACCTATGACATTGCCTGTCACCCAAACAGATCCGGCCTGGGTTGTTTTGATGGGTATTGAGCATGAAAGAATTCACTTAGAGACCTCTTCGGTGATCATCCGCATGCTTGATATCGACGCGGTCACTGAGGTGACCGGCTGGGAGCCTTGCCACGATACGGGTACCGCACCGCAGAACCAACTGGTGCACCTCGGCCAGCAACGCGTCAATCTGGGTAAACCAGACAATGACACGACCTATGGCTGGGATAACGAGTATGGCCACAAGCAGGTCATCGTGGAGCCCTTTGGGGTCAGCCAGCACCTGGTGTGCAATAGTGAGTACCTACAGTTCGTCGACGCCGGTGGTTATGAAACGCCACGGTTCTGGACCTCTGAAGGCCAACAGTGGCTGGCGTACTCTCGTGCAGAGATGCCTCGATTCTGGCTAAAAAAATTGGGAGAGTACTGGCAGCGCAACCTCGCAAGCGAGGCGAAATTGCCACTCAATTGGCCTGTGGAGGTCAACTACCTGGAAGCCAAGGCCTTTTGTAACTGGCAAGCAGAAACCACCGGATCACATATTCGACTACCAACAGAAGCGGAGTGGGCGGCATTGCGTGTTCATGTGGCGGAAGACCAAGTCAACTGGCACGTGGCGCCTGGTAATATCAATCTCGAATTCTTCGCCTCATCCTGCCCCGTCGATCGCTTCGCAACGAACATCGACCAGGACGGCATCGCCGAACAGATTTTTGATGTCATCGGCAATGTCTGGCAATGGACCGAAACGCCCATTGATACCTACCCGGGCTTCCAGGTACATCCGATTTACGATGACTTCTCGACGCCAACGTTCGATGGCAAACACAACCTGATGAAGGGCGGTTCCTGGATCGCTACGGGCAACGAGAGCCTTCGATATGCTCGCTATGCTTTTCGTCGACAT
>JBLHRT010000199.1:0-5470 GCA_047626255.1 Candidatus Azotimanducaceae bacterium | reverse complement strand
AATTTGTGATTGACGCAAGTGCTTAGGCGCTTCTGGATTGGTGACAACCATGGTGATCATGATCTTGCAGCGTGAGTCGCCTGCACCAGAGATATAGTGCTTGGCACCATTAATGACCCACTGGTCGCCATCGAGCACTGCCGATGTAGCGATGTTAGTGGCGTCAGATGACGCGACATCAGGTTCGGTCATAGCGAAGGCCGAGCGAATTTTGCCTTCGAGTAATGGCTCTAACCATTCTTTCTTCTGTGCGTCAGTACCATAGCGCTCCAGAACCTCCATATTGCCGGTATCAGGCGCGGCACAGTTGAAGACTTCAGAGGCGATAGGATTGCGCGCCATGACTTCAGCCAGATGAGCATACTCTAGGTTACTAACACCGGCACCACCCTGACTTTCTGGCAGGAAAAAGTTCCACAAACCAGCGCTCTTGGCTTCGGCCTTCAGGCCGTCCATAATTTCTGTCTGCCGCGCACTCAGCGCCCAACGATTGCCGTCAGCACCTGTCTGGCCAAGAAACTCTTCTGTCAGAGGATCAATCTTGGACCGAACGAAGGTATCAATTTTGTCACGAACCGGGACCAATCGTTCCGGCATGTCTAAATCCATCATCAGCGTATTCCTCTTGTTTGTTCTGTTTTTAAAATCATGTCTGCGATTCTGGTCATGCATTCAACACTTCTAGAGGCTTTCCAACGCTCTAACGTGCTTACCCATTGGCACGCAATACTACCTTCTAGCCACGGCCTTTACCTACCTAAATGTCACAAACTTATAGGGTGGTATGTGATGCATTGATAGCTGCTTGCCCGCCTAATCCTTGACGTCAGGCTCGATAAAGCACCAGCCGACCATCGCGTGTTCGGCTTTGATTCGCACCTCCAATTGATTAATATGTTCTACCGCCTCATCGATGCTCAGCCCCGATGTCATTTTAATTTTCGCCGCCAGCATCACCTTTGGACCCAGTTGCAGCGTGATGGTATTCAGCAGAGTCTCTATGTGAGGATCAGCTTCGATGGCGCGGATAATCGACGCCTGCAGATCTGGCTCGGCTGACTTGCCAACCAGTAAGGCCTGCACCCTGACGGCAATGAAAATGGCGACGACGATTAGGATCACGCCGATCACGATCGAGCCGATGGCATCATAGACTGGGTCACCGGTGACGTAGGTTAAGGTGACAAAACCTAGCGCGAGCACCAGACCGATAATCGCAGCAATATCTTCGCCGAGTACAACGACGATCTCCGCATTACGCGTATGCCGCAGCCAGTAAAGCAGCGTGCGCTCGCCCCGCATCAGGTTAACCTCACGCAAAGCACCCAGCAGGCTAAAGGTTTCCAGTACGATGGCGCCGGCTAGCACCAGCATGCCAACCCAAAGATCGTTCAACTCCGCCGTTGAGCTGAGCTTATGCAGTCCCTCGTAGACCGAGAATAGGCCACCGACACTAAATAACATCAGGGCAACGATAAAACTCCAAAAATAACTGAGCTTGCCATAACCCAAAGGATGTTCTTCATCAGCTGGTCGCTCAGCACCTTTGAGGCCGATATACAACAGAACCTGGTTGCCGGCATCTGCCAATGAATGGATGGCTTCTGCCATCATGCTGCCTGAAGAGGTATACAGTGCTGCCGCAAACTTGGCGACGGCAATCCCTGAATTGGCCAAAAATGCATACAATATTGCTTTGACGGGTGAACCTTGACCACTAGACATACTCACTTTCCCTGACTTCATTGCGCTGATTTCATGCGTTTATAGTGTGACAGATGGGCTTTGTGATAGACGTGCTTTGTAACATGCTTGCTCCGTAATAAATAACGCACCCGGACCCGCTCACGACAAGTGGTTTGGACCTGTTGAGTGCTGAGCGCTTCCCCTCCTGAAATGCCACCAGCGGCCCAAGTAGGTCTGGGGCAAGTTTTCGCCCGTCAGCAGGTAACCCAGTGCGGTCTCATTTTGCAGATTCCACTGTTGCTGCGAACGGGACACCGCGGTGCCGATAAACAACAGCCGATCACCGAACTCCAGCTGGGTGTGTCCAGAAGGCATGCTGAATGTACCGCGTGAGCTGGCGTGCAACAACGCGAGAACGGGCAGGCTGACATCACGATCCCGATGATCGTGTGTCAATTGATCAATGCTGACAAAGGTCCCCTGCTCCACGGCGGCAGCGACTGACATGGCACCCTGAGTATCGATAACGACCTCCCAGACATCAGGCATGATATGCGGTGAGATCTTCCGAATTTTTTCCGACAGGTTACGTGCCCAGTCATCATCGTGAGCCTTCGACAAACTCAAGAAGTCATCCACCAAGGGATTCGTCAGCAGCGTCCGCGCTTTGTTGGCCAGCACTTGACTCGTCTCCATCACCAACCGCGCGCCGGCGTGGGCAAATAGCGGCCCATTGGCATGTTTATTCTGGCGAGCGACAACAAACAGTTCGGGGTTGAGTTCTCGTGCGGTAACGATGATCGACAGGTTGTTAGAGTCGTCATTAGCCCCGGCAACAATGCCTGCAGTGTCGACAACAGCGGCTTGATTCAGGGTGACAGCCTCGGTGCCATTCCCAATGATGGCACTGACAGGCAAGCCTGTTGAGGCTTTGTCAGGTTCAATGACCTGGATCTTCAAACCCTGCTCAAGAAATTCGCGGTGAATGGCCTGGCCGAAGCGGCCATAACCGCACAGAATCCAGCGGCCTGAGGGTAGCGTCACCACATCGCTGAGAGGCTCGCCGGTCTCTGAGCGAAACCATTCATTGAGCATAAATTGATACGGTGAATAAAACGCCATGGCCAGATCCTTGGCAAATGTATCAAATGGATCAATGATGTAGTCGGTGCCGAAAGATGCCATATTGGCTTCAATTTCATGGGAGTCGGCTCGACAGATCACTTGAATACCAGGGTTCAAGACTTTTGCCGTTATGGCTATATGCAAGTTCACGGCGTTGTCGTTAGTCAGTGCGACAACACTTTTACACAACGGATGGGTGATGCCGGCCAGAATCAGGTTCGCGGGATTACTCGCATCGGCGCACAGGCCAGGGATGAAAAGGGGGTGCTCCGCGAGCATCAGGGAGTCAATAGCAACAGGCCGCGTATCGAGAACCGTCGCAGAGGTCAGGCGTTTACGCAACGAACTCACCAGTTGACTGCCCGTGTCGCCGTAACCACAGACAACAAAAAAAGGTTCGCGAATTTGACGGACCTGGCGTCTAAATTGAGACTGAGTTAGGGCGTTTTTCAGCGTCTCGTTCTGTAGTAGGCGCAATAAGGCCCCGATGGTATAAATCCAGGTAGCCACCGTGATAAAGATAAATAGCAGCACCCACATGCGCTGGGCATCAGTGAAGGCATAGGGAATCTCGCCAAAGCCGATGGTTGTGCCCATAAAGGCGACAAAGTAAAAGGCATGGAAAAAACCCATGTACCAGACCTGACCTTGATCATCGACACCAGGAATCAGGGTTAAGCCAAGGGTCGCAATGGTATATACCGTTGATAACACCAACAGTGGCGCGCGCATCTTGCGCAGAATCAAGAATATTACGCTGTCCATAAGCAGGTCTTTTGGTGGTCGCCTAGCGTCGCAACATAACGGTCTCGATCACGAGCAAGGCAACAGATATGGTATTGGCGATAACAGCACCGCCCGCTAACGAGACAATACTCGCCATCGTAGAAGGTGATAGACCGACCTGGGTAACATAGACGGAAAATCCCCAGACCGTGGCCGCAGCGACCAGTTGTATGTCGGCAACGAGACTGGCGGCAAGCAGAACAGCGCCTAGGTGAGTACGATCACCAAATTTCAGAATGGTGGCCACAGCATTGACGAATATGGCAGCGTATAGCTCGTAAACATTGTGATGCGCGATAGTAGCGATATCCCCCGTGAAAAAGCCGAAGTTGAGGGTTAACGCCAGGATAATGGTGAAGGCGAATACGACTTTCTCTAGGTTCATGCAGACTTTCCCGACCTGATTCAGCCGTTACTATAACCTTATCAAAGGGTGACAACATGGCTTTTTTTGCGCCACCACCGGCGTGCTCGATGAGCTAACCGAGGATGGCATCCACGTCCACCTCGTTCAATGTTTCCTGATCGATCAAGGCCTCGGCTAACTGATCAAGCTTGGCGTGAAATGCTTGCAGAACCGCCAACGCTCTCTGCTCGCTCTCCCTGATCAGGCGCTCGACCTCTGCATCGATAATTTCCGCCGTGTGCTCGCTATAAATCCGGCTCGATGTACTGAATCCATCTTGCTGCAAAAAATTTGATTCAGTCTCGGCATAAGTAATGGGACCTAGCGTATCGCTCATTCCCCACTCGGCGATCATATGCCTGGCGAGATGCGTCGCCTGTTTTAGATCGTCAGCAGCACCCGAACTGACTTCGTCGAAAATTAGGCTTTCAGCGACTCTACCACCGAGTAGAATCGCCAGACGATCTTCGAGATAGTGCTGTGAGTAGTTCAGCATATCCTCTCTGGGGCTTTGCTCTGTCACCCCCAGCGCCCTACCCCGAGGAATAATACTGATTTTTCGCAGACTATCTCCATGCGGCATATGGAACGCGGTTAAGGCGTGCCCAGCCTCATGATACGCGGTGCGACGTTTCTCGTCGTCGGAAAATAGGGCTTCACGGCGATCCCCAAGAATAATCTTATCGCGGGCATTTTCAAAATCGGTCTGATCAATGCTGACTTTGTCGAAGCGCGCAGCCAGAAGTGCTGCCTCATTAACCAGGTTAGCTAGATCAGCGCCAGAAAACCCCACGGTGCCTTGGGCCAGAACCTCGAAACTGACATCAGCATCAATGGGCATACCTCGTGCGTGCACATTGAGGATCGCTTGTCTGGCGACTTTCTGAGGTAAGTCGAGAACCACCTTACGATCAAATCGCCCCGGTCGCAGCAAGGCGGCATCGAGTATATCGGGACGATTGGTTGCGGCTAGCACCACAACGGTCTCTTCCTCCTTGAAACCATCCATTTCTGCCAGAATCTGGTTAAGGGTTTGCTCTCGCTCGTCATTGTTCTGGCCAAGCATGCCACTACGGGCCCTGCCCACAGAGTCAATCTCATCAATAAAGATAAGCGCGGGTGCCATGGCGCGGGCCTGGGTGAACATGTCTCGCACACGTGATGCGCCAACGCCGACATACATCTCAACGAACTCTGAGCCGGTAATACTGAAGAATGGTACACCCGCCTCCCCCGCAGTTGCCTTGGCAAGCATGGTCTTACCGGTGCCCGGCGGACCCATAAGCAGAATACCCTTAGGTATTTTAGCCCCGAGGCGCGTGAACTTCTCGGGTGTTTTAAGGTAATCAATGACCTCCTGCAGGTCTGCCTTAGCATTCTGCAGACCCGCAACGTCATCGTAACGCGTATGAATGTCCTGGGCTTGGGCCAGGCGTGCGCGTGACTTGGTAAAGCCGCCCGCGCCGG
>JBLHRT010000198.1:0-5479 GCA_047626255.1 Candidatus Azotimanducaceae bacterium | reverse complement strand
GTATCTCCTTCGGCGATCAACCCTGCGATAACCAGACTGACCGAAGCCCGCAAGTCATTAGCCATGACTGGCGCTGCTTTGAGTGATTCAACACCCTGGACGATCGCGATGGTGTTATTGCCTTCCAGCCGGATATTGGCACCCATGCGATTCATTTCATGCACATGCATAAAGCGATTCTCAAAGATGGTTTCCTTGACCGTGGCCGTGCCCTCAGCAATACAATTCATCGCCAGTATTTGGGCCTGCAAATCGGTCGGGAAGGCGGGATAGGGCGCGGTCACTAAGCTCACGGCCTTGGGGCGACGGCCTTTCATATCGAGCAGAACCCAGTCCGGACCAATGTCTATATCAGCGCCAGCTTCACGCAGTTTCTCCAACACAACTTCCAGATGCGACGGCACCACATCGCGCATCTTCACACGACCACCGGTGGCTGCGGCGGCAATCAGGTAGGTCGCGGCCTCAACTCGGTCAGCAATCACACGGTGATGGCAGCCATGTAAGCTTTCCACGCCATTGATAGTCATGGTTTCAGTGCCCTGGCCACTCACGTCGGCGCCCATTGCATTGAGAAAATCTGCCAGATCAATAATTTCTGGTTCCTTCGCACAGTTTTCCAGCACTGTTGTGCCTTCAGCTAAAGTGGCTGCCATAAGCAAATGTTCAGTACCACCCACCGTACTGAAGTCGAATCTGAATCGCGCACCCTTCAAACGCCCATCCACCGAGGCTTTGACGTATCCATCTTCCATCTCGATATTTGCACCCAGGGCCTCAAGACCCCGCAAATGTTGATCGACCGGCCTGGGGCCGATGGCACAACCGCCAGGCAGCGATACTTCAGCTCGCCCGTAGTGCGCCAGCATCGGCCCCAGAACGAGGAACGAAGCGCGCATCTGGCGCACCAAATCGTAGGGTGCCGTAAACCGCTTGATGGTATTGGCATGAATCTCGATATTCATCTTCTCATCGACGACGACCTCAACGCCGAGAGAAACTAGCAATTCGATCATGGTGGTAATGTCCCGCAAATGCGGCACATTACTAATGGTTACGGGCTCATCGGCCAGCAACGAGGAGGCGAGCATCAACACCGCCGAGTTCTTTGCTCCGGATGCCCGCAACTCTCCAGAGAGTCGAGCACCACCACGAATCAACAACTTATCCATTTTATTATCTATACCTCGTTGTGACGTTCGGTTGGCGTCAAACAGCGCATGCTCACCGCGTGTATTTCGCCACTGCTGATTTTTTCATCCAAGAGCTTGTAGACCAACTGCTGGCGCTTGACGCGATTGAGGCCATCAAACGCCTCACTCACCAGTACTAACGTGACTTTGTTGCCCTGCGCCTGCATCTGTACTTCACTGGCACCTAATCCCGCTGTAAGCGTGGCGCTTAGTTCATCTTCATTCATGATCATCTTCCTAATTCTCCGGCGCAATAATGATAGCACGCAGAGCACATAATGGTCAGCGAGCGACAGGGTTTGTTACATCAAAAAATGCTTTCTAGACGTCAGCGAAAGCCAGAATATCGTCCACCCCACAGGCACGGGCAATTTCGCGCAAGGTCGCCGAGGCGCCAATCATACGCACCTCGCCCTGCCGATGGGTGATATGACGCTGCCAGGCTATCAACAAGGCGATAGCGGCAGAACCCTGCACATCAGCCTCCGCCAGATCAATCACGACAGGACCGGACAGAGAATCGATCAACTTGATGCCGTCACGCTGATAACCAGCCACGCTATTCACACTCAAGCAGCCAGAGACTCTAAGCCGGTTATCGCTGATGCACAATGCGGCAGCCGGCGCTGCGGCAGCCAATGCCGCGGCGGTTGTGGACGCGGTTGCCGAAGACGAATCAGACATCGACGGTCCAGTTATCGATGACATCATCGATACTGTTACTATATTTATCCATATAGGCGGCAAACTGTGAGCGAAACTGCAAACCTATGTTGATACCTTCAATCGTTACATTGCGCAACATCCAACGAGTATCGACCCAAACCATGCTGTAGTTAATGGTATACACAGTGCCCTCCTTGCTATGCACCAGCAAATCAATAGCGGCTCGCTCGGGGTTGCTCCTAGGAGCGGCGCCTTCGACCACGTCGACACGTTCATTGTCAAACTCTACCAGCGCCTTGGCGTAGGTGCGGATCATCTTTTGCCGGAACACCGTTTCAAACCGAATCTTTTGCTCATCTGTAGCACGCCGATAATACTTCGCCATCACGCCTCGGGAGAATCCCGCAAAATCGATAAAGGGCCCCAGCGAGCTTTCCACACGTGTAAAGAATTGTTCTGGCTGCTCGGCATATAGCGGCTTAATCTCGATCAACTTTGCCAACAGCTGATTCGTTGATTCTTCAACCGCCACGAGCGCACTCTTCTCCACTACGGCTTGTTGGGCGATCTGTTGAGCCATCGCCTGCCCAGCCATCAGCAACAGTCCGACCAACCCAATGCGTAAACTACTGATTCGAATTGCTCTGCTCATGTCACTCTCCTAGAACTGCTTCATCAAAAATTTACCAATCATATCTTCAAGAATAATGGCCGACTGAGTATCTACAATCATCCCACCCTCCTTGAGGTATTCCTCTTCAGCACCGATCGATAAGCCAATAAACTTTCCGCCCAACAGGCCCTCTGTGAGGATAGCGGCCGTTGTGTCGATACTGAGCTCATCAATGTCACCATTGATTTCCAGACGCACCAGCGCTGTAAAGGTATTCTCGTCTAGCGATATTTCCGCCACCTGACCGACGATAACTCCGGCGATACTAACCTTTGATCGCACTACTAACCCGCCTATATTCTCAAACCGTGCATAGACACTATAGCTGTTAGCTTCGGCACTGACATTGAAGCCGCTGACCCGGATGGCTAGCACCGCCAGAGAGATGAGCCCGGCAAGCATGAATGCTCCCACCACTATCTCGATTGTTCTGTTTTGCATGACTTAAACCCTTGAAAGCTTTATTAAAAATTGAACATCATAAGCGTCAAAAAGAAATCCAGCACTAACACCGCAACCGATGAGTAGACCACTGTGCGCGTGGTCGAGGCCGCAATCCCTTCTGACGTTGGCAGCGTTTCATAACCTTGGTAGACCGCAATCCAAGTCACCACTAGGCCGAACACGACTGACTTAACAATACCTTTGAGCACGTGGTTATAAAAATCCACGCCCTCCTGCATCGACGCCCAAAACGCCCCTTCATAGACCCCCAGCCATTCGACACCGATCAACGAAGAACCCCAAATACCCACAACACTAAACATCAGCGCTAGAATTGGCATAACAATAAATCCCGCCCAGAGGCGTGGTGCAACAATACGCTGCAGAGGGTCAACCCCGATCATCTCCATGCTGCTGAGTTGCTCGGTCGCCTTCATTAGGCCAATCTCGGCGGTCACAGCCGAGCCAGCACGACCCGCAAACAATAAACCTGAGACCACGGGGCCGATCTCCATCACTAGCACCAGCGCGACCCCTAGGCCGAGAGCACTTTCGGACCCATATTTAACCAGCTGATTATAGCCTTGCAGCGCCAGCACCGCGCCAATCGAGAATCCTGACAGCACGGTGATCACGACTGACAAAACACCCAACTGATAAATCTGGCGAATCAGCAGGGGGGCGTTAGCTAGCCGGGGGCGTCGCCAGATAGCCTGTATCCAGATGTTACCCGCTCGCCCGAAGACGGTAAGCAGATCAAGACAAAATTGTCCGAGATTACGAATACTGGAAAGCATGACTTACCTAAAAAACGAAAAGTTATTATTATCGTGACTCAGCAGCTCTTCACGAAAATCCGGGGCCGGGTAATGAAACGGCACGGGTCCGTCAGGTAGACCTTTAATAAACTGCTGGATACGGGGTGCATCCTGCTTGAATAGCTCCTCTGGCGCACCAGACCCAATGACTTTGCCGTCAGAGATGACATAAATGAGGTCAGCAATACTGGCGGTTTCATGAATATCGTGGGAGACAATAATACTGGTCATCCCGAACACCCTATTAAGGGTTTTGATCAGTTGCACCACCACACCCATAGCGATGGGGTCTAATCCGGCAAAAGGCTCGTCATACATAATCAGCTTAGGATCCAGCGCAATGGCTCTGGCCAGTGCAACGCGACGATTCATACCGCCCGACAATTCATTGGGGAAAAGTTTGCTGGCACCCCGCAACCCTACGGACTGCAGCTTGATAAGCACCAAGTCGCGGATCATCTCTTCGGGCAAATCCGTATGGATCCGCAACGGAAAGGCGACATTGTCAAACGCTGACAGATCAGTAAATAGCGCGCCCGTTTGGAACAACATACCCATCGACTTGCGTACTTCAAATAACGCCGCCCGGGACAATTCAGGGATTCGGTGCTCATCAACCTGAATATTGCCTCGCTCAGGCTTGATCTGACCGCCTATCAATCGTAGCAAGGTTGTTTTGCCCGTGCCACTGGGTCCCATTATGCCAACAATCTTACCACGCGGGACGTTCAGAGAGATCCGGTCAAATATTCTCCGCTCGCCATGGCTGAAATCCACGTTTTCAATGATGATATGATTGTGATCCATGACTAACGTCGCACTTCCTTCTATAAAGTTTATTGATACAGTCTAAGTATTCAAAATACGCGAAAGCTCCGCACGAGGGACTTTCGAAACACCGCCGCTTATTATAGCGCCCTCTGCCCCAATCTGCTGCCTCTAAAATGACGCACCTTGTCGTTTATTTCTTTCCGAACGCCCCTTCATCGGGGCGTTGACACAAAATATCAAGGCTTCGACGGGAAATGATTACTCTCATCGCTCATCACAATTTATCCATCCAACCCCCTGTTGCGAACTTAACCGTGACCACCAGCTGCCCCAGCAGACCAATACCAGCGCCTAGGCAGACGACTAGATTCGCCTGACGCAAAAATTTCGTTACACTGACAAACTTTCACGCATGACAGGGCTTTACAGCAGACTATGCTCCCGACTCTAATCAATAGCCGCAACTTCTTGTTATTTTCCCTGATTCTGTTTTTCGCTATTGCGACCAACTGGGTCATTGATCGGGAGGAGCAGGGCCTGCAGGCGCCTGGTGGCGGACGAAATGACCCGGATATGTATATGTTGGACGCCAACATCACCCAATTCTCACCCACCGGTGCTCGACAGCACGATATTCAAGCCAGCCGTTTGACTCACTTTCCTCTGACAGATATGACAGCATTAATCGCACCCAAGATCAGACTGTTTACGCACCACCAAGACCAACCGTGGAAGATCACGGCAGACAACGGCCGACTACTCCCTAAGTCCCAGCTAAGGGATGAGACAGTCGAACTCTGGGACAATGTCCTGGCTGCTAGAGCCGATCAATCAGGACACTTTGTCACCATCACAACCGCCAGTTTGACTGTGCACCCCGGTCAGGACTACGCGGAAACTGATCAGCCTGTCAT
>JBLHRT010000197.1:0-5499 GCA_047626255.1 Candidatus Azotimanducaceae bacterium | reverse complement strand
ATCGTCCGATGTTAGCATATCCAGAACCCTTGGAGGCCACGGAAATGGGCCATTGGTCGCCGCTCATAGCGAAGCCATCGGCTAGTCCCGCAGTCGAGTACCGGTATGCAATAAGCGTAAGCAAAATGCCAAAGACATCACCGTGAACAGGCAGATCATGCCCAACGCCACGCCCACATCAACGTCAGACACACCCAATACGCCATAGCGAAAGCCATTAACCACATAAACCAGGGGGTTGAGCTTGGATACACCGGCCCAAAAGTCAGGCAATAGATCCAGGGAGTAGAATACCCCGCCGAGATAAATCAGCGGCGTCAATATAAAGGTCGGGACAATGGAGATGTCATCAAAGCTGTTGGCGTACACCGCGTTAATAAACCCGAACAGTGAGAAGAGTATGGACGTGAGCAAGACAACCAGTATCGTCACCCCCACATGCTGTACACGCAGCTCTGAGAAAAACAGCGACAGACAGGTGACAATCACCGCCACTAACAAGCCTCGGCTGACACTGCCCACCACATAGCCCGCCAAAATAATCCAGTTAGGGGTGGGTGAGACCAGCAGCTCTTCGAGGCTATGGTTGTACTTGGTGCCGAAGAATGACGATACCGTGTTCGAATAGGAGTTCGTCACCACCGCCATCATGATCAAGCCTGGCACGACAAACTGCATATACGAAAAACCACCCATCTCACCGATGCGCGAGCCGATCAGGGCGCCGAAGATAACAAAATACAAGGACATCGTAATCGCTGGCGGCAGCAGAGTCTGGGGCCAAATACGCAGATAACGACGAATTTCCTTGGTGACGATGGTCAAAAACGCGGTCCACATCTCAAAGGCACTCATTTCAGCAAACTCACAAACATTTCCTCAAGGCGATTGGTTTTATTACGTAGACTGAGAATCTCTATATCTCGGCGTGACAACTCAGCGAACACGGCGTTCAAGCTCTGATCTTTGTCTACCAACACCTCTAGGCAATGATCGTCCACCCGCACAGTGGCATAGCCGGGGACCTCTATATCCGTTGGCAATGAGCTGGCGGCATCGAGCACAAAGGTCTCGGTATGCAATTGCCGCAACAAATCTCGCATGCTGCCATCATGGATAATCCTGCCCTCATCGATGATCGCTATATTACGGCACAGGGTTTCCGCCTCTTCCAGGTAATGGGTCGTGAGAATAATGGTGGTACCCTGCTCATTTAGCTCCCGCAGAAAATCCCACATGGAGCGTCGCATCTCGATATCCACGCCTGCCGTAGGCTCATCCAGAATCAGCAGCTCGGGCTCATGCACTAGGGCACGTGCGATCATCAGGCGACGCTTCATACCGCCAGACAAAGACCGAGCTGTTTCATCGCGCTTGTCCCACAAGCCCAGAATTTTCAGATACTTTTCTGCCCGCTGCTCTGCCAGAGCGCGCGGCATCCCATAGTAACCACCCTGGGTGGCGACGATATGTTTAACCTTCTCAAAGACATTGAAGTTGAATTCCTGGGGCACGATGCCAACGCGTTTCTTGGCCGCTGGGAAGTCCTGGTCAATATCAACACCACAGATATTGACGGTACCACTGGTCTTATTGATCAATGAGAAAATGATGCCGATGGTGGTGGACTTGCCGGCGCCATTGGGGCCCAGCAAAGCAAAGAAATCACCACGCTCAACTTTGAGGCTGATGCCGCGCAACGCTTGAAAATCGTTGCTGTAGACTTTGGTCAGATTCTCTATCGTCAACGCCATCTCAGGCGCGGCGCTAGTACTTGAATCGGATGATGGAATAGGTGATGAAACGGGTGATGCAGCGGTCATGGCAGCTCAGCGGTGGCAGATTAACAAGCCGCGAAGTATAGCAATTTGGCAGGGGTTTTCCTTATATTGGCAACAAAACCTATGAAAACTCAACCCAGTCAATCGGAATACTCGCCTCTACCAGCGCGGTGATGCTGATATTAATCACATCATGCTCACCACTGACGGTCGAGGCAAAGTATGAACCTCTGGCACTGCGCGCGATCACCTTGGCCCTCGGGTATTTCTTCTTCAGCCACAAGGCTGTGCGCAAATTTTCTTGTTCCAACCCGGTACCCAGCACAATGACAGTGGATTCACGATCTAGCTCGATTTCGTCCTGGATTCGCATCCACACCTCAGGGTGAGAGATATCGCCTTCGAACACCTCTCGTTGATAGCTTCCCGTGAACTCACGCTGCTCATCCGCTATCAGCACACGGCGCCGGGCGTTCTTGTCGACGATCACCACCGTATCCAACTCATCTGCAGCCTGATCCAGCAAGGCTTCAACAATGGTCTGCCCAAACCGACCGTACCCCGCAAGAACGATCGTGTCTCGCGGCGCTGTTGACTGGAAATGACTCAACAAGTGATCCTGAACCAAACCAGACGCGGCGAGATGATAGGTATTGAACGTTTGGCTTTGCCGGGCGACAGAACTGCTCGCCATGGCTCGCATGAAACGCAAACTGCTGCAGTGAATCACCACCTTGCGGCCTATATCGGGCACCAGACGACGTATAGAACTGGCGGCCTCGTAGCTGCGCAGGCTGTCGTCACACATCAACAAAATCTTAGCGGCGCTCTCAAGACGCAACTGCTTGAGGAGAAATTCGTGCGTAATGTCACCCACCAGCACAATCGCGCCGAAGGCCTGCTTGAGTTCTTCGGCGACACTGGGCTCAAAGTCCTTATTGATGACAACCACGGGAATCCGCGGATTGTGCTTGCGCAACACCCGCAAGTAACTCAGGGCTAGATCACCACTACCGGCGACGATGACATGCTGTTTGATCCGCCGTAGTTGCCAATGCTGTGGCGCCAGCCCTCGCAGCAGCGCGCCCACGACAGTCCATGCCGCCAAGACGGGCGCACCGAAATAGGCGATCCATAACAAACAACGACCCAATAACGGTCCACCCACCGGCGTACCGAGATCCACGCCACCCACCACAAACAGGCTGAGGCTGTAATAGGCGTGGGTCAACATACTCGCGTCGGGCAGGCCCGGTCTGTCTGTCACCGCTACCCCCATGCCAAAGCCTGCCATCGCAGAGACGAAGAACAACAACGCCGCGAGCGTGCGCCAGTCTGGAAGCCAGGAAGATATACTTTTTGCTTGCATAGAAAGTACTTGCCGCAGGAACGCAGAATGTTACACCGAAACTCGGCGCCTAGAGATCCATGTTAGCGCACCCACAGGCGGGCGTGCCACAAAGCATCGACCCATCGAGAAAAAACCGTATGATGAACACTTGTGTGAAGTGTAGGGTGGATTCCAAGACGCATTCTAGGGTGGACGGTATGGACGCAACGCTAACAACGACCCAATACGCGGAACTGAGCGCGGACCTACAATCATTGCTGCACTCACTGGCCGATTTACTGAGCGACACAGAAGCGGGGGCGCGGCCCGTCAAGCTCAAGGATAACTCAAGTCGCCTGAGCCGGATGGACGAGATGCACAACCAAAGTATTCTGCGCGCCAACCGCAACTTGACGGCTAATCGTCTTGTTCAGATCAACGCCGCTCTGGAGCGACTGGCACAAGGCACTTATGGTTTGTGTAGCGCTTGCGATGAACCTGTTGCTTTCAACCGACTTAAGGCCTATCCCGAGACCACCATGTGCCTACCATGTAAGTCCGCCGCTGAGCATGAATAAAGTAGATGAGTCATGCAAATGACTCATCTGGATGAGATCCCCATCCGGTATACTTCTTCTCCAACGCAAACAACTCGCAGCGAATCATGGATCTTGGATTTACCGACACCCAGCAAGGCGCCGCGATACATATCCTGCATCACGGCAAAGCCGCTGCGACCCTACGTCGCAACAAGACGCTGTCTGTGGGCAAGAAACTCGCTGATGCCAGCCCAGAAGAACAACAGCAGCTGATGGCGCGCCTGACGGGCAACGACAAACGTGGCAATGAGCGTGCTGGCCGCCGTCACCCGCGGCGCAAATGACGATACCACTACAACACCTAGCGTTCACCGCCAGCCTAGAGAAAGGCACCGTCAGCGCTTTGCATCAAGCGATCGAGCGCCCCATCGCGCGGCTTGTCTTTGGCCATGGTGCTGGCGCCAACATGCAGCATACTCATATGCAGCATCTGGCAGACGCACTGAGCCATAACAACATTGACACGCTACGCTACAACTTTCCGTATATGCAGGCAGGGGGCGGGCGCACTGACAACCTGCAGGTGTGTGTCGCGACGATTGGCAATGCTCTTGCACTCGCCGAAACTCTACACCCTGAACTACCGACATTTCTATGCGGCCATTCATTCGGCGGGCGCATGAGCTCACATTATGCGGCGTGCGATGCAGCGGTGGGCAAGCATATCGCTGGCCTGGTGTACTTCTCGTTCCCATTGCACCCCAGCAAAAAACCCGATGTCATTAGGGCCGCACATTTAGGGGACATTCTCATCCCGCAACTGTTTATCTCGGGCACGCGCGACACCCTCGCGACTCTCGATTTACTCGAACCCATCATCGACGCACTACCGGCCGCTAGTCTGCATAAGATTGATACCGCAGACCATGGACTAAAAATTTTGAAGCGCACTCGCGTATCCACTGAAGATGTTTACTCAGAGGCTGGTCGTGTCGCCGCCGCTTGGGTCAAGGATCAACTCGCGCCATAGGCTCCAGCGATGGGCGACAAGGCCAGCGTTGATGGATTTTGTGGCACGCAAAGTAGGTGAACTGTCCCATAAATAAGCAGTAAACTGCCGACACTTACTCCCAGCAGGTCATCGGCATGAAATTAGCCTCCATCAACAACGGCAGTCGGGACGGCGCACTGGTGGTTGTCAGCCGGGACTTATCCCAGGCAGTCCCCGCGCTTGCCGTTGCGGCCACCCTGCAGCATGCACTGGATAACTGGGAACAGCTAGCCCCACAGCTACAGCAGATCTCTGTCGCACTGAACGCTGGCGAGCACCCTGACGCCGTCGCCTTCGAGCAAGCCCAGACGCTCTCGCCATTACCTCGCGCCTACCAATGGGCTGACGGCAGTGCCTATGTAAATCATATGGAGTTGGTGCGCAAAGCGCGCAATGCTGAAATGCCCGCCAGTTTCTGGACTGAACCCCTGATGTATCAGGGGGGCTCTGATACGTTCCTGGCACCCCATGACCCCATCACGATGGCATCAGAGGAGTGGGGCATTGATTTCGAATCGGAAGTGGCCGTGGTCACAGGGGACGTGCCCGCCGGCGCGAGCATGGCGCAAGCTGCCGCCAGCATTAAGTTGTTGATGCTGGTGAACGATGTTTCATTGCGCAACCTAATCCCCGCAGAACTGGGCAAAGGTTTTGGCTTTTTTCAGGCCAAACCATCCAGCGCCTTCTCGCCAGTCGCAGTGACCCTCGATGAACTAGGTGATGCCTGGGACGGCCAGCGCCTAAACCTGCCACTGGTCACTCACTACAATAAGACCCTGTTCGGCAAGCCCGACGCCG
>JBLHRT010000196.1:0-5563 GCA_047626255.1 Candidatus Azotimanducaceae bacterium | reverse complement strand
CTGTTGTTCTTCAACTATTGTAAACATCCGCCCTACCAACATTATGGTGTGGTCGACAAGCACAACAAGCTGGTCCACTACACGCCGGTACCCACGCCCGGACCTCGGCTACCACACGACATGGCATTCACGGAGAATTACTCCATCCTCATCGATATGCCCCTGTTCTGGGACCCTGAGTTGTTGCCAAAAGGTCGCCATCACGTCAGATACTATCCCGAGCTGGCGACGCGCTTTGCCATCATTCCGCGTTATGGCACTGAGGCGGATATTCGCTGGTTCGAAGCCGATCCTACCTATGTGTTGCACTGGAACAATGCTTACGAGGAAGGTGATGAGATTATCCTCGACGGTTATTTTCAGCAGCAGCCAACGCCGCCGCCTTTACCGGACATGCCGCCCATGGTGGGCCAGATGATGGCGAATATCGACGAGCACTCGTTCCAATCGCGCTTGCATCGATGGCGCTTCAACCTTAAAACCGGTGAAGTAAGCGAGCAGCACCTCGACGAGCGCACACTGGAATTCGGCTCATTCAATCAACAATATGCTGGCCGCAAGGCACGCTATAGCTATTCAACCTTTACTAAACCGGGTTGGTTTTTATTCTCGGGGGTCGTCAAGCACGATCTGCTGACCGGCGAATCCTGGCAGCTGGCATTCGGCGATGAACGCTATGGCAGCGAGGCACCCTTTGTGCCACGCATTAATGCGGTGGATGAAGATGATGGCTATCTCGTGACGTTTATCACCGATATGTTACTTGATTCTTCGGAGTGCCTGCTGATTGATGCCAAAGATATTGAAGCCGGACCGGTATGCCGCATCATCCTGCCCCACCGCATCAGCAGTGGCACCCATGCGGCTTGGGCCGATGGGCCGAGCGTCAGGCAGGCAACACCTCGTCAAACAGAATGACACGTGACGCAACTCGGTTATAGCGCATGTTTTTGGTGGCCGCATCCATCAGACAAATACTGAAGGCGCGCCGAGAGCGGTTAGATTGATTGATGCCACTGGCATGCAAGGTCCAGGGATTCATGAGCACCACGTCTCCGGGCTTCAGAATCAACTGCCGTCGGCGCGGGTCCTGCGTGTACTCATCCGCCATCTTGGGGGTCAGAAAGCCGCTCGGATGCTGGGTATTGAGAATCTCGTGCTGGGTGCCTGGAATAATTTCAACACAACCGTTGTCGGCATCTGCGGCATCCAGAGCGGTGTAAATCGTCAATTGAGGATCTTTGTCAAGCACCCGCCAGCGGTCTTGGTGCAGGGGTAGTGTTGTGCCACGGCCAGCGGGTTTGTTCATAAACATGGCGCGGAAAACGGCGACCGCCTTATCTGCGTAGAAATGCCGTGCGGCGGCTTCAAACAGGGGTAGCTGCATAAAGGCCAGAAATGTTGGGTCTTTCTCGAGCTGCTGGATTTTTCGGTAATTCAGCGTGCTGCCCTTATGCCCGCGGGACTGCTCGCCGGCGGAATCATAGGCCCCGTCGTCGGAATCAAGCTGCATCAGCATACGGTCATAATCGAGACTCGCCTCACCCAGCATAATCTCATCAATGCGCTGGCACAGGGCTTCGATGGTGGCCTGGGGCACTACCTGTTCGAGTATAACAAAGCCGTCTCTGTCAAATTGCGCCCATTGCGCGCTGGTGATGTCGGTGATCATGAAAAGCGTCCTGAGCACGTGGCTAAGGTTAAGTCGTTAATAATAACTCGTTGAGAGAATGTCTGTACTTGGTGCACTCGTTCGGGTGCCGCTATTGGATGGCGACATCCTAAACTAGGCGAGGCCAACAGCCAATCATCTAGGAGACCAGGGGTCACCCCCTACTCACTTCCGTATTTGTCCTGCGCAGCTGATCTTGCTATGTTGCGTTATCGACTCAATCGCCGCTTGCGGTCAACCACATCAGCCAGCATGTTTAGTTAACAGCATTAGCAAGGAAATAATCAATGTTTTCAATGACTCAGATGATTCATCGGGCGGCTCAGACTCGCGGCAACGGTCTGGCCACAGTCGATGGTGCACGGAAACAAACCTGGATTGAGTTCCGTGACAAGATCGCAAGCTTTGCAGGTGGCTTACAGCAGCTGGGCGTGAAGGCTGACGATTGCGTTGCCATGATGGCCCTTAACAGTGACCGCTATTTTGAATTTATGTTCGCCACACCGTGGGCCGGCGCGGTGTTTCAGCCGATCAACACCCGTCTGGCCGGGCCCGAAGTGATTTACTGGCTGAATGATTCTGCCGCTAAGATACTGATCATCGACAGCAACTTCACCGCCCTGATCGCCCAAATCAGGAACGAGTTGACCCATGTTGAGCAGATCATTTTTATCGACGATAGCGCCGCGCCAGAGGGTTGCCTGACCTATGCTAGCTTGGTCGCTGCAGCACCAGTGGCCGACGCCAGACGCAGGGATGATGATATCGCCGGCCTGTTTTATACCGGTGGTACAACAGGACGCTCCAAGGGTGTAATGCTCAGTCATCGCAACCTGGTGATTAACACCCTGCAGTCTCAGCAGCTACTCGACTGCCGCGAAGGCGACAGAATTCTCCACGTGGCGCCTATGTTCCATATTGCTGACGCTATCGTCTGCATGACATCGGCGTCGACGGCCGGGACGAATTATTTTCAGCCGTCGTTTGCGCCTACCGCCGCGATGCAAGGCATAGCTGACTACCAGATTCAGCGCCTGTTGTTGGTGCCTACCATGATTAATATGCTGGTGAATGCGCCTAACGTCGGCGACTATGATTTAACCAGCGTGCGGGCCGTGATGTACGGCGCCTCGCCGATGCCAGAACCGGTGATTCGCAAGGCTATGGAGGTACTACCCACCACCAGCTTCACCCAAGCCTATGGGCAGACTGAAGCGGCGCCTGTCATCACTATCCTAAGCCCAGAACGACACGTGTTTGAGGGTGCACTGGCGGGCAAAATCAAATCCGCGGGTCAGGCCGTGCCTATGCTCGACCTGATGATCATGGACGAGCAGTATCAGCCTGTTGCGGCAGGGGTTGTGGGCGAAATCTCTGTGCGCGGACCGAACGTCATGCTTGGCTACCGCAACATGCAAGAACAGACTGACAAGACGATTGTTGACGAGTGGCTGCACACGGGCGATGGCGGCTACCTTGATGAGGATGGGTTTTTGTTTATCGTCGATCGGGTCAAAGACATGATCATTTCAGGCGGCGAGAATGTCTACTCCGCCGAGGTTGAGAATGCTCTGTACCAACACACAGGCATCAATCAATGTGCTGTGATTGGCATACCCCACCAGACCTGGGGCGAACAGGTACACGCCATCGTGGTCTTGCACGCCGATATTGAGCTCGATGAGGCGACACTCCTCACTCATTGTAAAAGTTTGATTGCTGGCTTCAAATGCCCACGATCAATCACGTTTAGAGCTGAGGCTCTGCCGCTGTCAGGCGCGGGTAAAATTTTGAAGACTGAACTGCGCAAGCCCTTCTGGGCTGGCAGCGATCGTAGCGTCAACTAAGTCCCAAGGGTCCCGGCGTCAACTTAACTGACCGCCGGGATCGCCACGGCCAAACCTGGCTCGCTCGCATTCGAGGCGCGCCGAGCACGCGCAATGCGCAGCGTAAAGAGCAACAAAATAGCTATATTGATGACACCCATGCCCGACGCAAAGCTGAAAGACCAAACGTAATCACCGTAACGATCGAACAGCGTACCGGCAAAGTAGCCCCCCATCCCCATACCACTCCAGCCAAAGAAAGCCGTGACACTCATGGCACGAGCGGCGAATCGAGCCGACACCATCACGCGTGTACAGACCAAGATGCTCGACATCACACCGGAATAAGTAAACCCGAAGCACACTGCCAACAGGTAAAGCCCCCAGCCTGCCTCCATATACGGGAACCAGAAGACGAAAACAGTCTGACCCAACGACATCAACAGGTAGGTCGGCAGTGGACCGATAACATCACCCAGTTGGCCGCCAGCGATGCGCCCTGCGGCACCCGCCAGCATCAAGACCAAAAAGACCCGTGTCGCGGCTTCCATAGTCATGCCGTTGTCGGTCAACAAAGGCACCAAGTGCACAATCGGCACGGCCATGCAGTTGCAGCAGAAAATCACCGCGATACCGAGCCACGTTATGACTTCCAGCTCTGACAAGGGGAACTCGCGGGGCTCATCATTCGGTGTCAGCCTGACGTGCTGCCGACGGGGCGATTCACGCACGAAACAAGCGATTGGCAAGGTGACCACCAGAAAAGCCAGCGCCATCAGCTGGTAAGCGGTTTGCCAGCCATAAGCGGTGATGGCCATGCCGGCTAGGTAAGGTATGACGCCCTGACCCACGGCTCCACCAGACGCGGTAATACCCAAGGCTAGGCCGGGTTTGTACGTAAACCAAAAAGCCACATTAGCGAACAGGGGCGAACTCACCATCGCATGCCCAACGGCGCCAAACAGAAAGTAGAACGCGTAAAATTCAGCCAGACTGCCCTGCCCGCTCAGCAGGAACAACGCCAAGGTCATCACCAGCGCACCAACAATGCCAAACCAGCGCGTACCGAATTTGTCAGCGATAATGCCCCAAAAAATTCCAAACGCGGCGGATGAAAACGCTGTTGCCGTGTAGGCCAGCGACACGTCTCCGCGACTCCAGCCAAATTCCGCCACCAGCGGCTTCAGGAATACCGAGATGGACCCCACTGCACCAAACGAAAAGGCGCTCAACGTGAAGGCAATAAAAACCATCAACCAGCCGTAGGCCGGATCCTTGTCTTCAAACAGATCGAGGGGAGAACCTTGCGAGGGGTCTGAACCGGATGTTTCCACTATCGACAAAGCCTCATTATAGGGTCGGCAACATGATAACCGCCCCTCCAGTTAAGCATTGAACGCTGGCGACTAATTATTCAGATTATGATAAATAAATGGCACCGATGACGGCCCTTGCAGCAAGGATCGGTCAGGGTACTTGGCTGAAATGACCATGACCAGTAACAGTACACTGATGCCCATGCCCATGAGTATCTTTTGGAACAGACGATCACTCACTGGGCGGCGCATGGCGGTTTGCTGGTTGGCCGACATTAAGGTCTTATCAGACGCCGTTTTTACCAGGCTAAGGTGTTCATCATTGGTGGCTATCAGGGGAGGGTGCGTGCGTGACACATCGATATTGGCATCACGACTGACGCATTTTTCTACACTACGGGTATTCATTTCGGGGCTCTGATTAAAAAAGTATTTTCGATCGCAGACACGCGATCGTTTCAAGGGCCCGCATCATAGCCGATAGCCTCTAAATGGCAAGCTGAAACAAGGTGAATTGACGGGATAATTAGATTAAATGCGTCTATGACTATACTTACCCCAGCAGATCTGTATGCATCTTGTACAGAAGCGGAAAACTCCACCACAAACGGCATTATATTGGCCCGTTCACAGCCAGCTGTATAGCGTACACTGATGCAATTCTTGGAGCCCAATATGCGCGATAACAGCCAATATTTTGATCAATGGATTCGCGGACGCTTCTGCGCTTTGAATTCATCGTTAGAAGC
>JBLHRT010000195.1:0-5628 GCA_047626255.1 Candidatus Azotimanducaceae bacterium | reverse complement strand
AGTATTATCGACTCCCAAGGCGCCCGAAGACGCGATTTTAACGGGTATTTCTGAGATGGGATTGGCGACGCCCTTGGCAGCCGGCGAGCTCATTATTATTCATGGCACAACAGTGGCGACCAATGCCACCTTGGAAGGCCGGGGTGTACGTACGGTCTACATCACGAACAAGGGGCTCGGTGATGTCTTGATGATCGGCCGCCAGACCCGCCAGCAACTTTATAACCTGACACCCACGCCCGTGTCACGACCCATAGACCCTGGGCTGACACTAGAAGTTGATGCGCGTCTTGACGCCCAGGGCCAGGAAATCAAATCACTGAGCGCTGAAGCGCTCGCTGATCTAGCCCGCCAAGTAGCGGCGCTTGAACCCACGTCTGTGGCCATCAATCTGTTATTTTCCTTCCTTAATCCTGACCAGGAACTCGCCATCGCGGCCCAGCTTGGCGACCAGTATTTTGTCTCACGCTCGTCATTGGTGTTACCTGAGCAGCGAGAATATGAACGCGGCATCACGACCTGGCTGAATGCCTGGATCGGTCCTCTTATCAAGGCTTACCTACTATCCCTAGGCGATCAATTGGCGCCTTCAAAGCTTGCCATCATGCAGTCGTCGGGGCTCACCATTGGCGCACCGCTGGCCGCCGACAGAGCAGTGAACCTATTGTTATCTGGCCCTGCAGGCGGATTGGCCGCGGCCCTGTACCTAGGCGAACAAACGCAACAGCCACGCATCATGACGTTTGACATGGGCGGCACATCCACCGACGTCGCACTGCTGGAAGGCGCCATCCACCTGACCAATCAGGGAAAAATCGGTCTCTATCCTGTCGCCGTTCCCATGGCCGACATTCACACGATTGGCGCGGGTGGTGGCTCTATTGCTTATGTTGACGCTGGCGGTTTACTGCAGGTTGGCCCCAAGTCTGCCGGCGCAAGCCCTGGACCCGCCTGCTACGGTCATGGGGGGCAGGCGCCAACGGTGACTGACGCTAATCTGGTCATCGGCCGCCTGCGACCCGATGCTTTTCTTGGTGGCCGCATGGCCCTTGATCTGAGCGCCGCTGAAGCTGCACTTGAGCCTCTGGCAACACAGCTGGCGCTACCCATCATCGACGTCGCCTTCGGCATTATTCGTATCGCCAACGAGCACATGATTCAGGCGCTACGCGTCATTTCGATACAACAGGGACACGACCCAAGAGACTTTGCGCTAATGTGCTTTGGTGGTGCCGGGGGTTTGCACGTCTGTGATATGGCAGATGCGCTGCACGTGCAGCGCGCCATCGTCCCGGTCAACAGCGGCGTTCTGTCAGCTCTGGGCATGCTCACGGCACAACCCGGCAGGGACCTCGTCAAGACCCACAATTATTTACTCGAGCATGTTGACGAGTCGCAGCTGCAGGCACTGTTAGCGGAGTTACTCACTGAAGCCCAACAAGAGCTGCAGCATGAGGGCATCCTCGAAACTCGACATCAGTACGCCATGGACCTGCGCTATCAGGGCCAGACCTACTCAATTGCGGTTGATTTTGATGGCGCCGGTTTTGGCAAGGCCGATGTTGACGAGACTCCTATTAAAGAAGCTGGTATTGAGGAAACTGCTATCAAAGAGATGGGCGAGAATAGAAAAGCCGCCGCCCTAAAGGCTTTTCAAGACGCACACCAGCAACGCTATGGTCACTTGCTGTCACGACCGGTGGAATTAGTGAACCTCAGGGTTCACGTTGAGGCTGTAAGACCACCGCTGACACTACCAACATTCCAGCGCCAGCACTCTTCAACGCCACCCAAGACTATCCGGCTTGCGGATCAAAGCACGGAGGTACTTGTCTACGAGCGACGGTACCTGCCGCAGCAGCCTGTTATGGGACCCGCATTGATCACAGAAGATCATACAACTGTATTTATTCAGGCTGGCTGGCAGGGGCGGCTGGACGACATTGGCAACCTCTTATTAACACGTACAGCTGGCAGCACGCACAATGGCTTGCAAGACAATAGTTTGCGAGAGGATCGTTAGCACCAACAACAAGATCACCACAAAGAATGAGGCGCTATAGGGAGGCAACTAGCACCGCGAGATGCAAGAGTAAGGCAGGGTGCCGATACTGGGTGATTTAGCAAAGAAGGCAACTAAAACTGAAAAGGTAGTGCGTACGAACGAACCAGGTGGCTAACTCGTAGCCACCTGGTTAATTTTGTCTATTTGATCGTAATTGACAGAATCTAATTACTTGATCTTGGCTTCTTTATACATCACGTGCTGACGGACCACGGGATCAAACTTCTTGATCTCCATCTTGTCAGGCATAGTTTTCTTGTTTTTGCTGGTGGTGTAGTAGTGACCCGTTCCCGCAGAGGAAACCAGTTTGATTTTATCTCTCATGATCGAACCTTTAACAATGTGTTAACTAAACTTGTTGACCTTCGGCACGCATGGTCGCAATGACCTCATCGATACCTTTCTTATCAATGATCCGCATTCCCTTCGCTGACACGCGCAGCTTGATGAAGCGATTCTCGCTCTCCACCCAGAATCTATGATCATGAATATTAGGCACAAAGCGTCGCTTTGTGTGGTTATTTGCGTGGGAAACGTTGTTTCCACTGACCGGTTTCTTACCGGTTACTTGGCATACCTGCGCCATCTCACCCGTCCTTATAGTCTTACTACTGCTGGCTATCAGCGTTGCTTGGCAGCGATGCCGAGACAATGTCCCGACGAAACTCTGACAAGCAAAGGATGCTGATAACTTGAATTAGCGGGACGTACATCAACTACGCCACCCTGAGAGCCGTGCTTTATACCAGAAGCCCCCCATGAGTTCAAATAAATTCGCCAGCAAGCCCAGACTATAGCAACCCCCGTGCTGCAAATGACACAACTTGTTGATCACCGACAATCATATGATCCAGTACTCTGACATCGACCAACAACAGCGCACTTTTGAGCCGGTCGGTAATGCGCTGGTCTGCCTGGCTCGGCTCGGCAATACCCGAGGGATGGTTATGGGCGAAGATCACCGCCGCCGCATTAAAAAACAGCACACGCTTAACCACCTCCCGGGGATGCACGCTGGCGCCGTCAATAGTGCCGAAGAACAGCTCCTCATAGCGAATCAGCCGATGCTGATTATCTAGGTACAGGCAGGCAAAAACCTCTCTGGCATAGCCACGCAGTTTACTCTTGAGAAACCGCCCCGTCGCCGCAGGATCTGTCATCGGGTCACCTCGCTCAAAACCGGCTTGTAAGCACCGTTCAGTCAGCGCGACAGCCGCGCGTAGTTGCGCTGATCTCGCTAACCCCAAGCCAGGAGCCGCCAGCAGGGTCGCCGTATCTGCTTCCAGCAGGCCACGTACGCCGCCAAACTCGCCCAATAGATCCCTGGCCAGCTGCAGTACCGGCCTACCCCGTGTGCCTGTCGACAGGAATACCGCCAGCAATTCCGCGTCAGACAAGGCACCTGCACCGCGTGCTAGGAGCTTTTCTCGGGGCCTTTCTTGAACCGGCCAATCTTGTAGTTTCATCAAGCCATGCGCCTTCTTTTCATGCTAACGCTGTAGTGAATCTTCACTAACCATCCTTTTACGCAGAAAAAATGCTATCTTTAAGCCCACAGATGATACTCGGGCCTGCAACGCCACGCTGCCAGCCAGCGGCCCACATGGCTGTAAGCAAAGTCCGAGGCTGGACTGGCAGATTGCCCGCACTAACGAACGAACGACAGCTACTATGATTAGAACCGAGAGCAATAGCGGCTATTAACAACAGCAATCAACGATCCGAAAGCCCAACTATGAACGATCTGCAAAACAAACATATTCTTCTCGGCGTCACCGGCGGTATTGCCGCCTACAAGAGTGCAGAATTGATCAGGCGTCTGCAGGATCAAGGCGCACAGGTGAGAGTCGTTATGACCCGCGCCGCCACAGAATTTATCACGCCCCTGACATTACAGGCGCTGTCTGGCTTCCCCGTACCACTGGACTTACTCGATACAGAGACAGAATCTGCGATGGGCCACATTGAGCTCGCACGCTGGGCTGACCTGGTGCTCGTTGCGCCAGCAAGCGCCAACTTCCTGGCCGGCCTCAGGCAGGGCAGGGGAGATGACCTGCTCACCACCTTGTGCCTAGCAGCGACCTGCCCAATCGCCGTGGCCCCGGCCATGAATCAGGCAATGTGGGGCAATATCGCCACTCAAGACAATTGCACGGCCTTGCGTCAAAACGGTATTCTTTTCTTTGGTCCCGATGCGGGCCTGCAGGCCTGCGGTGAGATTGGTGAAGGGCGCCTGCTAGATGTTCCAGACATCGTCAAGCTTACCTGTGACGCATTCCCTTCCGGTCTGCTGACAGGCAAGACCGTCATGATTACCGCAGGACCCACCTTCGAGGCCATCGATCCCGTGCGCTATATCAGCAACCATAGCTCCGGCAAACAAGGTTATGCACTGGCAGACGCAGCCATTGAGGCAGGCGCTAAGGTGATACTCATCTCTGGGCCTGTCAGCCTGGCAACCCCGAGTCGAGCCACCGTCGTGCAGGTCGTCAGTGCAGACGACATGTACGCCGCTGTCATGGCACAGATAGACATCTGTGATATTTTTATCGGCGTCGCGGCAGTGGCTGACTTCAAGCCCACGGCGATAGCCCACCAGAAAATCAAGAAGTCAGAGACGGATTCAATTCAGACCATGACGCTCACCTTGACTGAGAATCCCGATATCATTAGCAGCGTCGCCCACCTGCCTAACCCACCCTTCACCGTTGGGTTTGCCGCAGAAACTGAGAATCTACTGGAGTACGCCAGAAAGAAGCTGCACAAGAAACGCTTGCATCTGATCGTCGCCAATAATGTTGCTGATATCAACATTGGCTTCAACAGCGACAACAATTCCGCCACCATCATCTCTACGCATGAGACCACCAGCTTGCCCGTAGCGTCAAAGCGTCAGGTCTCTGTGCGCATCATTGAGTCCATTAAGCAGCATATGGATGCCATGCCAACAACATCCGGGAAACCACCCTCATGAACGCCTTACAGGTGAAGATCATCAACCCTCTGATCGGCGATCAGATTCCGCTACCCAGCTACGCCACTTCCGGCTCGGCAGGTATGGACTTACGGGCCTGCCTAACCAGTGATTTGTTGCTGGCACCCGGGTCTACTCATCTCATTCCCACGGGCCTCGCCATATACATTGAAGACCCTGGCCTGGCAGCCTGCATACTGCCGCGCTCAGGCCTAGGCCATAAACACGGTATCGTGCTGGGCAATCTGGTAGGGCTTATCGACTCTGATTACCAGGGCGAGTTAATGATTTCATGCTGGAACCGCAGTGATCAGGCCTTTGTCGTCGCCCCCGGCGATAGAATTGCGCAGCTGGTTCTGGTACCCGTCGTACAAAGTACATTGACGATTGTCGATGAATTCACACAGTCCGAGCGCGGTGTTGCAGGCTTCGGTTCATCCGGTCAACAGTAAGGAGTGACGGTGAGCGCTACGAAATTGGATAAAGGCAGCATCTTCAGATCGGTCGGCAAGTTTCCGTTACTGGGCTTCGCCATCGCCCTTATTATCGGTGTTAGCCTGAGTATTTTTGTCGTGCAGTCGACGCTTAA
>JBLHRT010000194.1:0-5630 GCA_047626255.1 Candidatus Azotimanducaceae bacterium | reverse complement strand
CCGTCGGGTTATGCTGATGCAACCAACGCCAGCCCGGTACAAGGGCAGGCGTTGGTTACATTCTCACGCTACTCACAAGCTATCAAGAATAGATAACGGGCTCGACCTCAAGCATCAGATCGAACTTGTCCAACACGCGCGCCTGCACCTTCCTCGCCAGCGCTATAATATCAGCCCCCGTCGCGTGCCCCATATTTCCCAGTACCAGCGCGTGTTGCTGTGATACCGCCGCGTCACCCACTCTCAAACCTTTCAGACCTGCTTGATCGATTAACCATGCAGCAGACAGCTTGCCTTGTCCGTCATCCTGTACCCTGATCGGGATAGCAGGATAGTCTTGTCGCAGCTGCTGAAGCTGCTCTGATGCAATCACAGGGTTCTTAAAGAAACTACCTGCATTGCCAAACTCCTTCGGTGACGGTAGCTTCAAACCTCGAATACTGGCCACAGCCTGGCTCACTTTGCGCGCACTCAAGGGCTCTGTTGGCGTCTTATCGAACCAGCGCTGCAACTCCTGATACTCGAGGCGCGGTGTATATTCTCTCGATAGCTGCAGGCTCACACGGGAAATAATGACCTGCCCTCGCAAGGCATGCTTAAAAACACTGTCTCGATAACCAAACCGACAATCGTCTCGACTGAGCTCAAGCGTGCTGCCTGTTGCTACCTCAACCACCGACACTGACGTTAAACTCTCGCTCAATTCAACACCGTAGGCGCCAATATTTTGGATTGGCGCCGCGCCGACCAAACCCGGAATGAGCGTTAAATTCTCCAGGCCATAGTAGCCAGCATCTAGGCATGACATCACCAGGTTCTGCCAGGCCTCACCCGCCGCCGCCACAACACCGGTGGTGGTGAAATCTATGCCCCGAGTTTTCAGGCAGATAACCAGACCTTTGACGTTGCCGCCAAAGACACTATTGCTGCCACCACCGAGCACCGTGATCGCAAGCTTGTTATGACGGGCGAAATCGATGGCTGATGGCAGGTCATCATCGTCAGTAATATCCACCAAATACTCGGCGTGAGCCTCCACACCTAAGGTGTTGCGCCCTCGTAGAGAGATGTGTTGCAGAATATCGACGCTCACCGCAGGCCTCTTGATTCGAAACGAGCATGAATTATACCTGATGCAGCCTCAGGAACTGGCGGGTATACTAGCCGGCGATATAAATTCGTCTCAATAAGGGAAAATTATGGATCTTAAAGACAAAGTTGCGTTTATCACGGGTGGAGCCTCAGGTCTTGGCCGAGCTACTGCAGAAAACTTTATCAGCGCCGGCGCAAAAGTGATGGTCTTCGACCTGAACGAAGAAAACGCTGCTAAGGCTGCTGCTGAAATGGGTGAAAATGCCAGCTACGCAGCGGGCGATGTGGCCGATGAAGAGGCCGTAAAAGCCGCTATTGAAAAAACCCTTGATACCTTCGGCGCGTTGCATATTAACGTCAATAGCGCCGGTATCGGTGCGGCGGCTCGTACCCTGGGTCGCGATGGCCCCATGGCACTCAAAACCTTCGAGTTTATCATTCGTGTCAACCTGATCGGCACCTTTAACGTCCTGCGTTTATGCAGCGACGCTATGCAGAAGAATGAAGTGACCACAGACGACGGAGAACGCGGCGTGATCATCAATGTCGCGTCAGTTGCTGCCTTTGATGGCCAGATCGGTCAAGTGGCCTACAGCGCCAGCAAGAGCGGCGTGGCGGGTATGACATTGCCTATCGCCCGCGACTTGGTCAAACAAGGTATTCGTTGCGTGACGATCGCTCCGGGCATCTTTGAGACCCCCATGATGAAAGGCGCGCCACCCCAGGTACGCGAACCATTGATCGACATGACCCAGTTCCCCCATCGCTTGGGTGAGCCTTCAGAATTTGCCCAGACGGCGGCGTATATTGTTAACTGTGGCTACATCAACGGCGAAACAATTCGCCTCGACAGCGGTATCCGTATGCAGCCGAGATAATTCGGTGTCATAAAAAAGGCGCGGTCAACTGAATTAATACGTTGACCGCGCCTTTTTTTTTCGCCTGTCGCTGACAGCACTATCACCTCAGAACGTCAGTGACGCCAGCGCCAGCTCAACGCGTCCGTGTCAGGGCGCTGGCGTCACGATCATTGCAACGATGTGCGTATAGGCGGCTTCCGCCAGCGCCAGCATCTCGTCATCGGTCCTATCTTGTATAGGATGCCCGACAAAAACTCTAGAGGCATCAAAGCCAAGAGATTTCGCTTGCGAGACCGCCGCCTCACGAAACTCTTCTGACGCAACAAAGCCCCCCGGTAATCCCCGTCGATCTAAATCCATGATGTCATGCAAACTGCACGACGTACAAGATCCTCAGTCGGCCAGGGCTTCGATAACGACATCACATTCCGTGGCAATCTGCTGCTTGAGTTCAACCGGAGCGATTCGGGTAAATGTCGGCTTAGCATAGCGTCGTGGCTGCGCGCCCGCGGCACTCAACATCTCAGACAGACGATCGATAAAAACATTGCCTCGGGGCTTGGAGATGTCCAGCAGCGCAACATTCAGCCCCACTAGGCTGTCACGCTTGGGTAGCGGCGCGCGGGCTTGCGGCGCCAATTCAGCGGTTGGGTCCAGAAAACTCGTCATGGCTCTTTTCTCCATCTGTAGTTCAGTAAAAATGGTTCAGTGATACAATTTATTTCACACACTGGCCACTACACCGTCATGACGGGTCGGCCGGCATACAACGTTCTAGGGTTCAATTTTGCGCGTAACAGGCACGCTACCCACTTTACCACTCGCGCCCCAACCGGCAATAATCGCCGAGAACAACCCAGCACTGCCGCCAGCACGGACGATATTGAGCCCACCTTCGCGGAATTTTGGTAGCACGGCATCTCGAAATTTCTCAGGCAAGCCTTCCGCGATTCCCCCTGCACCAGCGATCAGTTCAGACCCCGGACGCAGTAACAATTCATGCAACTCTTCTTTAAGCCGCGCTTTGCTCCAATTGGCCTCTCGAAATACCCGCTCATGCTCCGGCGATATGACTAAAAAGGCATCCGCTGCCATAGACATCTTCGGGTGCGACACAACCTTAAGGCCTTCTGCGAACGAGCGGCTCAAGGATTCCGGCGTTCGCGACTTCTGATCAACAATACCTTGCATACCGTCAGCAGCAAACAGACTCACCGTCGAGTCTTCACTCTGAAAACCCCGCTCCTGCGCATAGCTTTCCCAGCAAGACCCGGTTTCATCCTCGGCAAAACAAAAGGTGTACTTGCCAGGGTTGCCCAGTGCAGCACGATCCACACCGCCGGGCTTACCACCACCGACATTACGAATAATTAGCTGCAGGGCCCGACCAATCGTCGCATTCGCCCGATTACCCTGCCCCAGCGCGTTGCCCCGCGAGTTCATACCGATGGCTCTCGACATGGGACCATTGACCATCACCATAGGGCCTGAAAAATACGTCGTCGCCAACAGGCCGTGCATGCAAAATTCATCTTGCAGCGCAGCCTCGACGGCTGTAATGACTACCGGCAAATACTCTGGCTTGCAGCCGGCCATGACAGCATTGATAGCAATCTTCTCAATGCTACACGGCGCATAATCCGGAGGCACCTCACCGACAATCTCATCAGGTTGCCGACGTGTTCCCTGCAGCATACGCACAACTCTGATCGCCGTGGGCGGGACCAGCGGCAGACCGTCGCTCCAGCCCCGGTCATAGCAAGCCTCAATTTCATCCTCGCCGTCGGCGACATCCACTCGACGAGCCTTCAAGCCTTGCATACCATACTTCACCGCTAGCTTTTCGGGCATGCCAGGGTCTTGAGTCTTGGAACCACAGCCGGGCCGAAATCCAGGCATGCTCGGCTCAAATGTCAACCCCGTCAGGTGCTCCCATTCAGCGCGCTGCCAGCCTTCCAAGCGCTGCCGTACATGCTCGTCTTCGTAGCTGATGAGCGTCGGCACGATATCAATCTTAAGCTTGAAAGAGGATTCCAGACTGGCATCATCTTCGACGACCAGCCCAGCAGGGAAGTCGGGGTTATCCTGGCTCAATATTCGCACGGAGGCGTTCGCCGCCAGCGCCGCAATAGCTGGCTGAATCATTCGGCAGGTTTCACAATCTTCCTTGACCACGAGCACATAGTGGCGCATTTATCTCACTCCGTTCGTTGATAGCCGGATTGCTGACTAAGTGGTTGACTCAGTCGGTGACTCAGTCGGTCATTGGGCTGGCTACCGGCCTATCTTGCGGTCAGATGGTAAGAATGACAAATCGAATGACGCTACGCGTTGAAATTCACCGTATGCGCGATAGACGTCATGGTTGTTACGCGCTGCTCATCCACTAATCGTTGCATACCAACGCCGATTTCAGTGAAGTCATGACAGCTAAATCGCTCTTCGCCATCAAGACCCAGCCACGCATTCTTGCCGTTTGTTTTTGAAACATACGCGGCCTGATCAGCGATGGCAAGAACCTGTTCCCAATTGAACCGGTCAGGGTGCCAACTGTTGAATGGATATGGCGCAAAGCCAATGGAACCGGTCATGTAGCTTTTAGACCCGTGCCCTACCTTAAAGGTGTGCTCCATCAATCCACGGCGAATACGCTCGGCGAGTTGGTTGGGGCCATCGAGCCCATGACCACGGCCAACGATCAGAAATTCGTCACCACCCCAGCGAATCAACGTATCCGAGTCACGGGTATGCTTAAGCAGAATGTCACAGACCTGAATCAGGGCTTCGTCTCCAGCAGGATGCCCGAAGCTGTCATTAATATTCTTGAAGCCATCCAAGTCAATCATCATAAAGAAGATGGTTGAGCCCCGATTGATAGCCTGGTGCGCCACCTCCCCTTCCTCCAATGAGGTCATATAACGTTGCATCAACGCCACCTGATTTTCCAGATAGTCATACAGATAGCGACGATTATGTAGCCCAGTCAGCGCGTCAGTCGTACTGGCCTTAAGCAGTTGCACATTGACGACTTCAAGCTTGTCATTCTGCTCGGCTAACTCACAGGTTCTTTGCCGAACCAGGTCCTCCAGAATAAGATGCTGCTGCCGAGCTACCGACAGCTTCCGCCGTTGCAACATGACATAACTCGCCACAGAACCACCCGTTACGCTCAAATAGATCAAGTAAGCCCACCAAGTCAGCCATGGTGGCGGCACGACTAACAAGTCGATGGCCGCGCCTTGCATATTCCACACCTGGTCATTATTCGATGCCCTGACACGAAATGTATATTGACCCGCGGGTAGGCTCGTATACGTTGCCCGCCGAAACCCTTCAGCCTTCAACCAGCGATCGTCGAATCCATCCAATTGATACTCGTACAGGTTTTTGTCGGGGGATGCATAGTCAAGGGCGGCGAACTCAAAGTTGATCTGCCGTTCGTTATAGCCAAGGACGATACTCGACGGCGCTGCTTGGCTGCTGTGGGCGAAGACCTTCTCGTCGAGACTACTCACCCCATTGATCACTACCGCCGGAAGATTCTGATTGGCGTGAATGTTCGCTGGATCGAACCCAAGTAATCCGTCAGCACCACCAAAAAGTAACTGACCTGTCCGACTCTTGAGCCTCGCCCCAAAGTTAAACTCATCACCTCGAGTACCATTGTGCCTGTCGTAA